>NZ_JCACHA010001094.1:0-5557 GCF_059503625.1 Skermanella sp. | reverse complement strand
TACTGAATTCTGTTGCGCGTCCGTGGCCGTTCTGTCACGGTCCCCGGCGGTAGTAGCCCCACGATCTCCTTGATACAACATATCGGGGCATAGAAATCCGACCGGCCCGGAACAGCCGGGCGATCGATGGGGCCGTTGCCGCCAACCGCGCGCGATGAAGGAGTCGCAGGCATGTCGGCAGTCGCCGTCGAAGAGTCCCCTACCACGACGCTCAACCCCCTGGACATGATCGAAGAGATCGTGGTCGCCAACCAGTGGCCTTTCGACCGTTCGAACGACGACGAACTGATCGTCGAGATCGCCGCCCGCTGGTGCGACTATCGTTTGTACTTCGTCTGGCAGGAAGAGGTGAGCGCAATGCAGTTCTCCTGTCAATTCGACCTTAAGTCACTGGCCTCGCGCCGTTCCCACGTCAACGAGCTGCTGGCCGACATCAATTCGCGGATGTGGCTCGGCCATTTCGACGTCTGTCCGGACGAGCACACGCCGATGTTCCGCCATACGATCCTGCTGCGCGGCGCTCCGCGTGCCAGCGTGGAACAGCTGGAGGATCTGGTGGAGATAGCGCTTCTCGAGTCCGAGCGGTATTATCCAGCTTTCCAGTTCGTGATCTCGGGTGGCAAGACCGCATCGGAAGCGGTCACCGCTTCCATTCTCGATACCGTCGGCGAGGCGTGACAATGGGATGCTCGTTGCTTCTGGTCGGCTGCGGGAAGATGGGCGGCGCCTTGCTGGACGGCTGGCTTGCCGCGCGCACCGTCGATCAGGTGGTCGTCGTCGAACCGCAGGGTGCCTTCCCCACTGAGACGGGAGCAGCGGGTCAGCGGATCGTCCGATGCGCCGGCGTGTCCCGGATTCCCCCCGGCTTCGATCCTGATGTGGTGGTGATCGCGGTCAAGCCGCAGGTCATGGACGAAGTCGTGCCGGGTTACGCCGGCTTCGTCCGGCCCGGTACGGTCTTCCTGTCCATCGCGGCCGGCAAGACGATCGACTACTTCACGGCCCGTCTGGGCGCGGATGCCGCCATCGTGCGTGCGATGCCTAATACGCCGGCGTCGGTCGGACGCGGCATGACCGTAGCGGTTCCCAACGCCGCCGTCACGTCCGAGCAGCGCCGGCTGTGCGAAACCCTGATGGGCGCGGTCGGTCAGGTCGCCTGGGTCGAGGACGAGAGCATGATGGACGCGGTCACCGCCGTTTCCGGCGGCGGACCGGCCTACGTCTTTCTGTTGATCGAGGCCCTGGCTAAGGCGGGAGTGGCGGCAGGATTGCCGGAAGACCTCGCCATGAAGATCGCACGGGCGACCGTCGCGGGGAGCGGCGAACTGGCGGCCCGCTCGATCGAGCCGGCTGCGTCGCTTCGCAAGAACGTGACCAGCCCCAACGGCACGACCCAGGCCGCTCTTGAAGTGTTGATGGCGGAAGACGGTATCCAGCCGCTGGTCGACCGGGCCATCGCAGCGGCGACGGCGCGGTCGCGGGAGCTGGCGAGCTGAAGACACCGGCCGGTCTCCCGGGTGCGCCCCAGTTCAGGCGCCCGGGAGACCGTGAGCGGCAGCCGAGGGCTGAAGCATTTCCCGAAGCCTTGCCAATGCGCGTTTTTCCAACTGCCTGACACGGTCCTTGGAGATCCCAAGCTCCCGCCCGATCGCTTCGAAGGTGGGCGCTACGTCGCTCATGTGGCGTTGACGGATGATCGCCGCCTCACGGGCCGGCAGCATGGCCAGCGCCTTGTCGATCAGGCCGGTCCACAGGCGGCCGATGCTCCGCTCCTCCACGATTTCTTCCGGATTGGGCTGCTCGGCGGGTAGCCGGTCGATGGGCGCCTCGGCATCCTCGCCGTCGCCATCGCGCAACGGGATGTCGAGCGACCGGTCGAAACGCGCGATCCGGCGGGCAAGGCCGGAAACCTCGGCCTGCGGCAGTTCGAACCGTGTCGCCAAGGCGGAAAGCGCGTCTTCGTCCAGGGCGGCGGAGTTCGTCCGCTGTTCCGCCGCTACCTTCTTCAGCGCGAAGAACAAGGCTTTGTGGGCGGCTGTTTTGCCGACCCGCACGAGCGACCACGACCGGACTACGTAATCCTGGATCGCGGCCCTGATCCACCACATGGCATAGGTGCCCAGCCGCGCGCCGCCGTCCGGATTGAACTTGCGTACCGCCTGGATCAGGCCCACCGTTCCTTCCTGGATCAGTTCGTTGACCGGCAGGCCGAACCGCCCGTAGCTCCGGGCTATCTTGACGACGACGCGCAGATGGCTTTCGACCAGCCTTTCGGCCGCCGCCGGATCGCCGGCAGCGGACCGCAACGCAAGGTCTCGCTCCTCATCGGGAGTCAGATAGGGGAGCCGGTGCGCCAGGGTCGTGAGGCAGCCGGAGGCCCATCCAGGCAAAGCATTCATCCTTTTCGCGCCCGAACCAGAAGGTGGGAAAGCATCGCATGCCCCTGCACACAGTCAACTCCTGAGGAGGAAGATCGTCCCCCCTGCGCTGAAATCGACCATGTCGCCGCCGGGACCTTTGGCATTCGGCGTAGCGGCCCAATCTTATTGTCAAAGCAAACGAACTGCACGGGAATCTCGGATACCATGGTCAAGAAGGCTGATCTGTCGCGTCGCATCATCGACACCGCCCTGTCGCTCGCCGGAGAGAAGGGATGGCGAGCCACGACCATGGCCGACATCGCCGCCCGAGCCGAGATCACTCTCGCCGAGATCTACCGGGTGTTTCCCGCCAAGTCCGATATCCTCAAAGGCTTCAACCGGCAGATCGACGAAGCGGTCCTTGCGGTCGGACCGGATGAGGATGACGGTGAGAGCTCCCGGGACAGGCTGTTCGATGTCATGATGCGTCGTTTTGACGCGCTCACCCCTTATCGGAGCGGATTGGAAAGTATTTCCCGCGATCTGCGAGCGGACCCGGTAGCCGCATCCGTACATTCCTGTGCGCTCCGGCGTTCGCTGGCCTGGATGCTCGAAGCGGCCGGCATCCCTTCGGATGGGATTTCCGGCATCCTTCGGGTCAAGGGTCTGGCGGTGATCTATCTGATGGTATTCAGGGTTTGGCTGACCGACGACAGTGCCGACCTGTCGCGCACCATGGCGGCGCTGGACTCCAGGCTGCGTCAGGCGGAGCAGTTTTCGAACGGCCTGCCCGGCCGCGGGCGGCGAAGCGGCGGCAAGGCAAGCGGCATGGGAAGCCCTGGAGCGGATGAATCCGGTGTAACGGCCTGAGTGGTTGTTTTGTTGCGTTGCACAAAAGAAGTTGACGAAGATTTGCGCAATATGCATGATGCGGCATCAGTGATGTTGCAGCGCAGCAACCAGAAACGCTTTTTCGAGGGGAATTCCAAATGGCCAAGACGAACCCATTCTTCGACGTCGACGTGTCCAAGTTCGCTGACGTTTCCAAGCTCATGTCCGAATTCAAGCTCCCCGGCGTCGATGTGGAGTCCGTCCTGGCTTCCCAGCAGAAGAACATTCAGGCGCTGACCGCCGCCAACCAGCTCGCGTTCGAAGGCTTCCAGGCCGTCGCCCGCCGCCAGTCGGAAATCGTCCGCCAGACCATCGAGCAGACCTCCGCCATCGTGACCGAGCTGATGGCTGCCGGGTCGCCGGAAGACAAGGTCGCCAAGCAGGCCGACCTCGTCAAGCTGGCCTTCGAGAAGGCGCTGTCCAATGCCCGCGAACTGGCCGAGCTGGTCGCCAAGTCCAATTCCGAGGCCGCCGACGTGATCAACAAGCGCGTCAGCGAGAGCCTGGAAGAACTGAAGGCTTCGGTCGCTCAGATCAAGTCCGCCAAGTAAGTCCGGCACTTCGACGGCATGCCGCCAGCCGGCACGTCGTCTATTGACTTGCACGGGATCGGGCCGCTGTCGGGAAACCGGCGGCGGCCTTGTCTTTTGCCCATCCGATCGCTAGCGTCGTACCCTCATAAACAGGGAGAGACGACAGATGGCGGGCATGGAAGAGACAGCGACGACGAACATCACCTTCGAAGACTTCCTGAAGGTCGACATTCGCGTCGGCACCATCGTCGCCGCCGAGCCCTATCCGGAGGCGCGCCGACCCGCCTACAAGCTTCAGGTCGATTTCGGACCGCAGATCGGATTGCGCCGGACGTCGGCGCAGGTTACCCGCCACTATACGCCGGAGACTTTGATCGGCCGCCAAGTCGCCGGAGTGATCAATTTTCCGGCAAAGCAGATCGGCAAGTTCATGTCCGAGGTGCTTGTGCTGGGGTTTCCCGATGCCGACGGCGAAGTCGTGCTTGTCGCCCCGGAACGGCAGGTCCCGAACGGCGGGCGTCTTTACTGACCATAATCTCCGAACAAGGACGGTTCAGACCGGCAGGCGAACCACCGCGCGCAGCCCGCCGCGCGGGCTTTCGCTCAGCGTGATATCGCCGCCGTGGCTGCGGATGACGTCGCGGGCGATAGTCAGGCCGAGACCGACGCCGCCGGTGGACCGGTTGCGGGAGCCTTCCAGGCGGAAGAACGGGCGGAACACGTCTTCGTGCGAATTGGCGGGGATACCGGGACCGTCGTCGTCCACGGTGATCTCGATCGCATCGTCACGCCGACCGGCCTGCACCCAGACATGGTCGGCATAGCGCCGGGCATTGCCGATCAGGTTGGCAAGGCAGCGCTTGACCGAGTTGGGGCGGAGCGGCAGGCTCAGCTCTCCCTCGAGGTGCAGGTCCACGATGGCGCCGTCGCGCCGGGCGCTGCTGACAGCCTCGTTGATGAGCCGGTTGAGGTCGGTGGGGACGGGGGCTTCGGCGCCTTCGCCACGGGCGAAGGCCAGATAGCCTTCGATCATCTGCTCCATGTCGATCACGTCGACCTTGAGGTCCTCGACCTCCTGGCAGTCGCCGAACAGCTCCAGCTGGATCTTCATGCGGGTCAGCGGGGTGCGCAGGTCGTGGGATACGCCGGCCAGCATCTCGGTCCGCTGGCTGATCTGGCGCTGAATGCGCTCCCGCATCACCAGGAAGGCGGCGGCCGCCTGCCGGACCTCCGTGGCGCCTTCCATCTTGAAGCGGGTGACGTCGCGGCCCTTGCCGAAAGCGTCGGCGGCGGCGGCCAGACGCCGGATCGGACGGATCTGGTTGCGCATGAAGATGATCGCGATGGCGAACAGCACCATCGCGGCGCCGACCATCCACAGCAGGAAGATGTAGGTGGTCGAACTGAACAGCCGGCGTTCCGGCGACATCACCGAGAGCACGCCGTCGGCCATCTGGACGCGGATTTCGATCCAGTTGCTGGCGACGCGCGTGTCTATCAGGAAAGGTTTATGGACCCTTTCGTCCAGCGCCATCCCGAGCGTGCGTTCCAGCAGGCTGCTCAGTTCCCGCCGTTGCGGCGGCAGGATGGCTTCGGGCTCGAACGTGATGATCAGGTCCATCGTCCGCGCCGCCATCGACAGCGTTTCGGTGCGATCGGCCATGGTGACGTCGCGTTCCAGTTGCTCGATCACCATGCCGATCTCACCGCCGACCGCATAGGCCAGCCGGTTGGTCATGGTGTCCCAGTGGCGATCGTAGAAGATCCAGGTAG
>NZ_JCACHA010001093.1:1680-5558 GCF_059503625.1 Skermanella sp. | reverse complement strand
CGACGATCTGGGCGCCGGTCAGGTTCGGGAAGGCCTGCTTCAGCAGGGCGGCCGCCCCCGAGACATGCGGGGTCGCCATCGACGTGCCGGTCCCCGTCATGGCGTCGCCGGCATTGTTCACCGCCCGGATCGCCTCGCCCGGCGCTACGACATAGAAGTTGGCGGAGCTTCCGGCTTTGTTGGAAAAGCTGGAGATCTGGTTGGCGGAGTTGACCGAGCCGACCGCGATGCCGTGGCCGGTCGCATCGGTGCTGGTGACCCACATCGCGATCAGGTTGGTGACGGTATCCTTGCCGTTGTTGCCGGCGGACGCCACCAGGATCACGTCGCGGGATGCCGCCTCGCTCAGCGCAGCCGCGAGGTTGAGCGGCATCACGCCTTCGCCGCCCAGCGAATAGTTGATGATGCCGGCGCCGTTGGTCACGGCATAGGTCGTCGCCCTGGCGATGTCCTCCGTGAAGAACTCTCCCGACGACTTGCCGGCGGTAGCGGTATAGGCGTCGGTCCGGATCGCCATGATGCGGGCGTTATAGGCGACGCCGTGCGTCTGGACGCCGTTCTTCCGCGCGGCGATGACGGAGGAAACGGCGGTGCCGTGGCCGTCCAGGTCGGTCACCGCCTGCCCGGCGCGTTCCGTGATGATGTCGGTCGAAGCGGGGTGGATGGCGCCCGAGAACTCCGCCAGGGTCGTGTTGATGCCGCTGTCGATGACGGCGACGGTCTGCCCCGTTCCATCGAAACCTTTGGCATAGGCGGAACTGGCGTTGATCTGCTTCAGCCCGGCGTTCAGCCGGTACTCGGCGGTATCGAAAGCGGCAGTAGGGTCGGCCGGCGCCGCAGATGCGGGCGGGGCGTTCGAAGTCGTGGGAGGCGGGCCGCCGCCACCACCGCCGCATCCGGCGAGCAAAAGTATAGTTGCGGTCGCAACTCCCGTGCGAGGGCTGATCACTGCACTCTCCCCAGATTAGGTTTTTTGGAGCGGTCTGGGGAGCGACTGTATTATTTTAAAATAAGATGCGTATTTTACCTTCAGAGGGAAAAGGCTTGGGATTTCGAGGAAGAATTTTTCTTACTGCATTTGTTGATTAAGAGCTTTGGTCTTAGACGGGTGGATTCCGTCGGACTTACCGAATACTCATTACTGGAAGGTATGAAGATTGCGCGGGAGAGAACTTGCGCGTTAGCCGTAGAACGTTGTTGGGCCACGGCCCAACAACGTTTCTCCTTTGCTCAGGCTGCGCGCTTCAGGCCTATCTCCGCCCAGATCTCCGTAAGGGCATTCACGAGATGATCGATGTCGGCATCGGTGTGAAGGGGGGAGGGGGTGATGCGAAGACGCTCGGTCCGTCGTGCCACCGTCGGGTAGTTGATCGGCTGAACGTAGATGCCGTAATGGTCGAGCAGCCGGTCGCTGATCTCCTTGCACAGCACGGGATCGCGGACCATCACCGGCACGATATGGCTGGGGTTGTCGAGCATGGGAATCCCGGCGGCTTCCAGCCGGCGGCGCACGACGGCGACCCGGTCCTGATGGCGCAGGCGCTCGGCCGTGCTGGCCTTCAGGTGCCGGATGCTCGCCAGCGCCCCGGCCGTGACGGCGGGCGGCAGCGATGTCGTGAAGATGAAGCCGGACGCGAAGCTGCGGACGAAGTCGCAGAGATCGGTGGACGCCGCGATATAGCCGCCGACGACGCCGAACGCCTTGCCCAGCGTTCCTTCGATCACGGTCAGCCGGTCCATCAGGCCCTGGCGCTCGGCGATGCCGCCGCCGCGCGGTCCGTAGAGGCCGACCGCGTGGACCTCGTCCAGATAGGTCATCGCGCCATGGGCTTCGGCCACGTCGCAGATCTCCGCGATGGGCGAGATGTCACCGTCCATGGAATAGACGGATTCGAACGCGACCAGCTTGGGCAGCCGGGGGTCCAGGGCCGACAGCTTGCGGTCGAGGTCTTCCGGGTCGTTATGGGCGAAGATGTGGCGCTCGGCCCGGCTGTGGCGGATGCCCTCGATCATCGAGGCATGGTTGCCGGCATCGGACAGCACGACGCAGTCGGGGATCTTCGACGCCAGCGTGCCCAGCGCCGCCCAGTTGGAAACATAGCCCGACGTGAACAGCAGGGCCGATTCCTTGCCATGGAGGTCGGCCAGCTCCTGTTCCAGCAGCACGTGATAGTGGGTCGTGCCGGAGATGTTGCGGGTGCCGCCGGCCCCGGCGCCGCAACGGTCGATCGCCTCGTGCATCGCTGCCATCACGGCGGGATGCTGACCCATGCCGAGATAGTCGTTGGAGCACCAGATCGTCACGGTGCCGGAACGTTCACCGTCGACATAGTGTCCGGCGCGCGGGAAGTTGCCGGCCTGACGTTCCAGTTCCGCGAAGATGCGGTAGCGCCCTTCGTTGCGGAGGCTGTCGAGCTGGTCGCGGAAGAAAGTATTGAAGTCCATCATTGCCTCCGTTGGGTGGGAACCGCTTGGCTAAGCGGCAGCGTGGTCAGGCCGCTGTCGGTGAGATTGTCGGCGCGGCGGTTGAGGTACCAGTTCCACAGGGCGGCCGCCGGCAGGGGCAGCACCAGCAGCCAGTGCTCCAGCAGGGCCAATGCCACCAGGGTCGCCAGGAAGGTGAAGCCCGCCGTCTCGAAGCCGCTGTTGCCGGGAGCGCCCGCCGCCTGCACCAGCAGGATCGCGGCTATCGTGGACAGCGTGACGGAGACCGGGAACAGGCAGTTCATCGAACGCTTGCGGAAGAAGCTTTCCAGGTATTTCAGGTGGTCGGGCAGGAACTCGCTGCCCAGGTTGGGAACGCCCAGGAACACGTTCAGCTTGGCGCTGACCCGCATGGCCCAGAGCACCATGAAGGTCCAGGTGCCGATCTGGTTGGGTGCGTCCCAGGTCAGGGCCACGACCAGGGCGGCCGATGCCGCGATGGCAAGTTCATGGTAGGCGATGGCCTCGACCGCGTGGCGCAGCCGCAGCCAGCCGGTGCTTCCCGGCGGGGTCGCTTCACGCCTTGGACCGGTGACGAAGGCCATCAGGAAGCTGATCTCGTTCCAGCCCCAGACGATCAACCCGCAGGTAAACGCGGTGAAGGCGCCCGAAACGCTGGCGTCCTGCGCGCTGGCCGCCAGACCGTAGAGGCCGAGGATAGCCAGCACGGTCGCCCCCGTCAGGCTCCAGCGGAAGGTGCGCCGGGGCAGCCCGTCCAGCCAGACGATCAGCCCGGTGCTGAACCACCAGAGGAACAGGGTGTAGAGCACCGGGATGATGTGGTCGGACACGGGCGGCATCCTCCGCTTCTACCAGGTCGGGGACAGCCGAACCCGGTCCGGCAGCTCGTTGGAAATGACCGGCAGCATGTAGAGACGCAGGAACGTGGCGGCTCCTGCCACGCCCAATGCTGCACACTTCAGCTTGCCCATGACCCCGCCCTGTTTGCGGGCGGCGGCGCGGCCGTCGGAGATTTCCATCAGCCGGTTCAGGCCGGCGCGGAACTTCGGGTTGTCGATGTCCAGCATCAGCGGGAAGACCTGACGCGAGATTTCCGACGTGATGCGGAAGACCGTGTAGTCGTAGTCGGTCGGATCGACGCCCAGCGCCTTGTGGAACTCCGGCCGCATGTGGTCGCGGACGAACATCGTGGCGTAGACCGCCAGCAGGAAGAAGCGTATCCACAGCTTGTTGCCGCCGCTCAGCAGGCCCGGATTGGCGCGCATCAGCAGGGCGAAGGCCTCGCCGTGGCGGAACTCGTCGTTGCACCACTTCTCGAAGAACTTGAAGATGGGGTGGAAGCGGCGGTCGGGATGGCGCTCCAACTGGCGGAAGATCGTGATGTAGCGGGCGTAGCCGATCTTTTCCGACAGGTATGTGGCGTAGAAGATGAA
>NZ_JCACHA010001093.1:0-1670 GCF_059503625.1 Skermanella sp. | reverse complement strand
ACTTGGGCTTGAAGTAGGTGTACTTCTTGACCTTGGTCAGGAAGCTCATGTCGACGCCGATCCCGAAGTCCTTGAGCGTATCGTTGATGAAGCCGGCATGGCGCGCTTCGTCGCGGCTCATGAAGCTGAACAGCTCGCGGATGTCCGGGTTCTTCACCCGCTTCTTGGTCTCGGCGTAGAGGACGCAGCCGGAGAACTCGGCCGTCAGCGAACTGATCAGGAAATCGACGAACTCCTTACGGAGGCCTTCCGGCAGGTCGTCGAGCATGTTGGTGAATTCGTCCGTGCGGGTGAAGTGCTTCTTGTTGTCGTCGCGCCGCAGTTCCTCCATGACGATGTCCCACTCGGCCCGCATCGAGCTGATGTCCAGCTTGTCCAGCGCGTCGTAGTCGGTGGTGTAGAAGCGCGGGCTCAGGATCGTGTCTTCCTGGGCGATCTGCGTGCTTTCGGTGGAGATCCTGGGCCGGCCGGCCGATATGGCCGGGGTGCTCTCGATAGCGGTCATGATGGCCTCCCAGCGGAGAATCCGACTTCGTACAGTTCGGTGAGTTCGAGATATCCGGCCAGTTGGGCGCGCAGGCGCTCCAAGGGGCCGGCATGGACGACGATCGCCGTCCGGTGGAAGAAATGCTGGGTGCCGAAGGGCAGGGCCGTCGGCGCGTCCTCGATGATGACTTCGTCGCCGGGGCCGACTTCGACACCCTCCAGATCGACCCAGGCGTGGACGCTGTCGGGCGTGATCTCGATGTCGACGGTGCAGGGCACGGTCACCGTGCCGCCCCCGCTCCAGCCGCCGCTCCAGTTGAGCGCCATGGTCAATTCCTCCCAGCAGTCAGGAGTTGCGCGAAGGCTTCGCCGTTGGTCGGCCCGAAGGCGTCCAGCTCGATCACCCTGCCGGTCTCGGGGTCTTCCAGCGAGATGCGGCCGTCGGCCCAGCGGGTCAGCATGAAGGGCGGCTCGATCCCGATGCCCCGGCGTTTCCGCTCCCGCGCCAGACCGCGTAGCGTGCCCCGGACGAAGCCGTTGGTCCCCGGTTCGACCGAGGCCGCGACCTTGCCGGTACGGGCGTCGGTCACCTGGATCGAGCCGTTCCGCATGTCCTCGAAGCGAAGCGAGCGGGTTTCGACCGCCGATGTCTCCGGCATCTGGACGGTGCCGAGACCGCTGATCCTGGAGATCGCGGCTGTTGTGACGGTGAAGGCCACCAGCAGCGCCGCTCCGATCAAGGCGCCTTTGGGGAAAATGGCCTTCGGGATGACGGGGTCGAGGTGGCGGGCGGTCATGTCCGGACCTCCGTCAATCCGGCGGTTCCGGCGGCCTTCCGGCGCTTCGCCGGCTGGCGGATGGGGGCCGTCGCGGCGTTGGCGCCGTTGGCCGCCGTCAGTGCCGGCGCCAGGATCGCCGCGACCTTAGCGGCATCGGGGATGGCGCGAAGGGTCGGTTCCGGGTGCAGCATCCGCCACGGCCGCACATGGGGCCACAGCAGCATCCAGGCGATCCGGTTGCCGGGCGTCAGGGCCAGCGGGATATCGCCGCTACCGTCGCTGCGGACCTTCAGCGCCGCATTGCCGACAAGGCGGAACGGGATGTTCAGGGCCATCGGAAAGGCGATGCCGATCCGCAGCACGATCCGCTTGCTGGTTATCGTATAGACCGACGCCCGCGCCGAC
>NZ_JCACHA010001092.1:0-5574 GCF_059503625.1 Skermanella sp. | reverse complement strand
CCACCCCCAGGTTCGTCTTACCGGGGGCCGTTGATGGCTCTCCCTCCGACTGTCCCTTAATTGTTCGTGTATGTTAGGGTAGCGGTGGGCTGGTTATACTTCTGGTATTGGCCATAGAGACCAGCGCCTGCCGCAGCCATGCCCATAGCCCCCTGAACGCCATCAGCAAGGGCACCCTGACCGGCATAGGGTTTCGTTGAGGTTGCCTGACCGCCCCAGTCCTTCCCGCCAATGGTCTGCATGTACCGCTGGAGGAGATCGTTGGCCCTGGTGTCTGTCCCCTGCCACTTCTGGAAGGCGGCATCATATTGACCCTGCTGGTCAGCCTGAAGGACTCCACCGGCCTGGAGGTTGGCGTTCTGGTTACCAAGGGCCATACCATTACCGACCTGTGCAGCGTCCAACCCGAGGGCACCACTCTGGAGAAGCTGAGAGTTCCCATCCAGCCGTGACTGGGTATCGAACTGCCTCTGGCCTTCCCCGAAGTTCATCGCGGTAGATCCAGCTAGAAGGCCCTGACCGGCGAGTCCGCCGAACTGACCACCAGCGGCAAGGGTGCCTTGGAGGTTCGTTCCACGGGCACTCTCAGCCAACCCCAGGCCGTTCTGGTAGGCAGCCGAACGCATATCGGCAGAGGTCCGGGCAATCTGATCCGCTGTCCCCTGCTTCATGACAGCCTCAGCAGCACCAGTACGGGATGAGTTCAGGTTCCCGCCCATGGATGCCGAATTGTTCAGACCCACAAGGTTCCTCCCGAGGGCCGTGACGGCATCATTACCAGCAGCGTCAATCTGAGACTGAAGGTAAGGGTTATCGGCATACTGACCGGCAGCCGAAATGTTCCCCCGTGTCGGATCACTGGACGACATGGAGAGGGCCGTGGTGGTGGCGTTGGTAGCGGACCCCATCTGACCCAGGCTACCTACCGCCGTCTGGTTCATCATCTGGGTCACCAACGGGCTTGCCCCTGAAGTCACCCCGTAGTTCCCGCTGGCGAAACCCTGAGCATTGGTCCCAGCGGCCTGGATGTTACCCATGGAACTGATGGCAGCTCCAGCGGCACCATTGGTCAACTGATTACCAACACCACCCGTCCAATCCTGTGTGCCCTGAATAGCTCCTGTCTGGACGCCGTTGAGCTTGGCGTAGAGGTCACCTCGGAAGTAGGGGGTTCCCTTCTGGCCCTGGTAGATGCTCTGGGCTTCCCCGAAGGCCTCTGTCAGATAGGGGGCCTGTTCGGACCAGGGGGTCTCGGTTGTCGTAGAGCCCGCCTTGGCTGCCTTCGCGGCCTTGTTGGAACTGGAGACCGTTGCAGCCGCACCGATCCCGGCAGCCGCTACCGTTGCTGAAATAGCCATGTTCGTGATTTCCTTTCATGATGTGGTTCAGACATGCAGAGGCAACCGATGGCCGCTGAGGCCCTCGGGTTGCTTGAAGTCCGTGGTGAGGTTGGTGGATAGTTCTGTGCCTCGGAGGGCTCTAATCGGCTTCAGGGGCCGTTTGGTCAATGGTGGCCCGGAAGATTTCCTCCACCGTGACCGGATTGAAGGTCGGGAGGTGGTCCAGGATGGTCCCGAGGTCTGCACCCTGGGTAACCATCAACCGAACGTTGACCTGGATGAACGCGATGATGAGTCTCTGGGTGTAACTGTCTTCAGTCACCTCTCTGTCCTCCAGTGTCATTCAGCCTTAAGGATGCCTTCGTGCTGTGCCGTGAGTTTTGCCATGGCCACCGCTAGGGCCGTGTTGGTGACGTTCTTGCCTGCCTTAGCTCCCATGATCTTCTTCAGGGAGTTCCAGAGGAGGACTTCGCTGTCCGAAAGGCGTAGGAAGACCACGTTGACGTGATCGGGAAGGGTACGGGGACGGCCCATGATAATTCTCCAATGATGATGATTTTACGGGATGTGATAGGGAGCTTGGAGCGCCCTCTTCCTTAGTTGTAGGGGTTTTAGAAATCAGATAGGGGTCATGAGGCAATCAAACTATTGTAAGTGCTGACAAATTCGGCCTGAGACGCTATCGGCAAATGCTTCCTCACAGCTACTCAGCTACCTGAAGGTTCAAACCGCTTGAAGGTGGTTCTGACGCCATCCTCCTCATTGCCTTGAGGGAGACTCTAGGAGACCGCTGAATCGACTCTGAACGCCCTCTGGCACCACAGGGCTACCGATGTAGCCAGATGGATTGGTGAGTCTCCTGGGGCTTCCTGGAGGCTTGGAGGGGACCATGGAGTCGAGGCACTGAAGCGCCCCTATTATTTCTTCATCGATGCCCTACCCGGAACCAAAAGCCCTTGGAAGGCACTCTAGGTCTATGGAGTTGAGAACTCAATTCGCCTAGATGTAGTATGTGCCGTCCTGCTAGTTACTAATGGTAACTCAGAGCCATAGGTCGTTCCACAGGGCAACCTCTCTGGATCACCGACCATTTTCGAGATCAAGCCACCCACGCCAACACCCTCTTGACCGCTGTGGCCGTCCAGGCTCCTACACGTGGCGTCCGGTGCTTCGGGGAAAGCAAGTGAGGCACTCTGTGGATTAACCCCATGAGCCTTGAAGCTTCCAAGCTATAGTGGTAGCCATCATCCTGGGACTTTTGAGGCAGGCTTGACGCTGCCCACGGACTACAGAGAGGGCTTGACCATGACTGACCCTGTAGACCAGTTGGCCGCGGCAGTTATCCGTTCACTGGATATAGCGCTTGGGAAATCTGGCAGTAGAAATGTGTCCTACCCTTTCGGTAAGGAACTGACTAGGGATATCATTAAGGCTGTCACCGCCAAGGTGGTGGCCCATTATCAGCCGTTGGGTGTCGTCTGTAGACTGGACTTCAGCACCATCAGTGTGGGTGTCCAAGCGCGACTGAGGGCGACCAAGGCCCCTAGGTGAACCAGACGGCCTGAAGGAGCGGCAAGGCTATCAGTCTTCAAGAATCACCCCGCTCGCGCTAGAGCCCGCTTGACCGCAGTGGCCGTCCAGGCTCCCCCTCGGGGTGTCTGTTGGCCCCTCTCGTTCAGCTTGGAGGCAAGAGCGTTGAGGCTGGTCGCTCCCTGGGCCTGAAGATCCCGGATGAGCGGAAGGACGCTGAAGGCTGCTTGGTCCGCTTGGGCCTTCCGTACCACTGTGGCCTTGGAGGCATCGGGAGGCGTGAGAGGACGATAACCACGATCACCACCCAGCTTTACGCCTCGTGCCTTAGCGGCCTTGAGGGCAGCCTTGGTCCGCTGGGAAATCATCTCCCGCTCGTTCTCAGCCACAGCCGCCATGATGTGCAGCATGAACTTGTTAGCCATGGGCATGTCGATGGCAACGAACGGCACCCCCGCTTCCATGAGGTTCGCTATGAAGGCGACATTTCGGGCCAACCGATCCAGCTTGGCAATGAGGAGGGTTGCCCCTGTCCGCTTACACATCGCCACGGCCTCAAGGAGCTTGGGTCGCTCATTGTTCTTCCCACTCTCCACTTCAATGAAGGGTGGCTGAAGGAGCGTATCGGTATCCTTGAGGAAGCCATCGATTGCAGCCTGCTGACCTTCCAGCCCAAGACCGCTCCTGCCCTGCTTGTCAGTCGATACCCGGAGATAGGCAACGTAGCTGGTCATGATCGGGGGGTCCTTGGCTGGTGTCGTGCCGAAGGTAAGCCAGCGTCCTAGGACTTGTCAACATAGATCAACGTTCCTAGATGGGTGATGACATAGAGGGCTGCTACATTGCTGACTGTCGGTGACATGGGCAGCGTCGTAAAATCCCTCAGACCGGGTGGTGCGGAGAACCGATCAATGACAAGCTTCACAATCAAGACCGCTGGTGATCTCCTAGAAAAGTTGCTTGAGGAGCAGGCGGATTTCAAGGCAAGCGGCCATGTGTCAGCCCGGCATGCTCTGAACGCGACGATGACGGCTTTCCACCTTCATGAGTGGGTATGGGGAGATTTTGCGAAAAGGGAGTATCGCCTTCACGCCAAATGGCGACTTGAGACCTTCAAGAGCGACAAGGACAATAAGGGCCTTTGGTTTCTCAGGTTCCTTATCACACAATGCCAAGCATTGGACATAGCTCAGAAAATCACAAACGGCACAAAGCACTTCTCTCCCGATCAAGTGCAGACTGGACGCCATGCAGGGGCATTCAGCACGGGGTTTTCTTCGGAGTTTGATATTTCATTTCTTTGGATTGACAGATCGGACCTGTTGCAACCTGAGGAGCATGGGCCACCATACCAGGAGAGGGCTGAAGTCTTCATAGAAGAGCTTGTGGACTTCTGGCAGCACTTCTTCCGTACACATGGCATCCCATGCCCAACGCCTCTCACATGATCGCATGGTACGGCAGGTGCCTACCAACCAGCACTCTGGGTCCCATCGGCTAAGGGTACCCAACAGGCCCATCTCGATGCCCGGGTTCCTGAAGAGCTCGAAATAAGTGCTAAACCTGCCGTTGCTAGTTGTTTGTTGCCCTCTCTCGAACGGGAGGTCCCCCGAGGAAACCACTGGGTCCCCTACGCCCCCGGGGATGTAGGGGGGTCTTCCAGGGTTCCCGCTCAGGTACCGTTACCTGTTTTTCCGAGTGGGTCCCATAGGGGGCCGGGGGTGCCGGAGGTTCTCAGGTTTCCTAGAACAGGGGGTGTGTTTCTGAGGTGGAGGTACCTGTACCTTGGGGAGGCGGGGCACTTCCGTTCGGTCGAGTAAGATTAGGTCAAAGGAGTAGGTGTATTCCCTGCTGCTATCTATACCGCACGCCGCGGTGTTCCCTAACGTCCTCTCCTCAACGAAACGTAGGAAGCGCCCCAATGGCTGAAGTTCCTCCAGAGTGGTTGGCCGAACAGCAAAGAAAGATCCGTCAAGCCATCAAGGATCTGGAGGAACACGCTCAGGTACTGCCCACTGAGCAACGTAGAGGTGTTGAGCGAACCATTCGTCGGCTTACCGAGACATTGCGCGGTGATGAGGAAATCGTAGGAAGGTATACATGAACACCCTCCTCAACAGCCTGCTTTAAGCGCACAGAGACTTTTTTAAGTATGCAAAGAAGGTGCTGGAACCAATGAAACCACTGTCCGGTTTTGTACTTCATCGAAAGCCAGAATAAGGCACTAGGCAGCACTAGGGGTCGCTAGAGGACTGCCGATGGCTCAGGCTCAGGTTTAGCAGATTTGCTTAAGGAGCGGGAGAATTGAGCAGTCCATCACCAACTTCAGCCCAATGCTGAAGCGCTTCATGACCTATACTGCGGCAGAGGAATATCTTAGGTCTGAAGGGTTTAACTTCCAGGGTGCTCCTGGGCGCTGGCTCCATATCAAGGAAGAGGAGACAGTATATGCTCGGATCGTTCCGACTGGTGAAAACTTTGAGGTCCGTGTGTTCCGTTCGAAGAGGCGGTCATAGCACATTTTAATCGCAAACGCCTGTGCGGCCCCCAGAAGGGCTTGTGCGTGGCCTTGTAGCGCTTTCTTTCCCTCAGGTACCGACATTTATTTTCAATCCATGGGTCTCCTAGGGGGCCGGGGGTCCGCAGGTTTGACCTTGCCCCCATGCAGCGCCTCCCATAGCCGGGTAAGATCGGCGAGAGGATG
>NZ_JCACHA010001091.1:0-5591 GCF_059503625.1 Skermanella sp. | reverse complement strand
CCTTCCAGGCTTTCGATCAGCGCGGTTTCCTCGCCGCAGATATAGGCGCCGGCACCGCGATGCAGATACAGATCGAAGTCCCAGCCGGAGCCGCAAGCGTTCTTGCCGATCAGACCGGCCGCGTATGCCTCGTCGATCGCCCGCTGAAGGTTGGAGCTTTCGTTGTAGAATTCGCCGCGGATGTAGATGTAGCAGGCGTTGGCACCGATCGCGAAGCTGGCGATCAGACAGCCCTCGATCAGCTTATGCGGATCGTGGCGCATCAGATCCCGGTCCTTGCAGGTACCGGGCTCGCCCTCGTCGGCGTTGATCACCAGATAATGCGGCCGTGCGCCCGTCTGCTTGGGCATGAAGGACCACTTGAGGCCGGTGGAGAAGCCGGCGCCACCACGGCCGCGCAGACCCGACTCCTTGGTCTCGTTGATGATCCAGTCCCTGCCCTTCAGGATCAGGTCCTTGGTATTATCCCAATCGCCCCGCGCCCGTGCGGCCTCCAGCCCGAAGTCCTCGAAGCCGTAGAGATTGGTGAAAATGCGGTCTTCGTCCCGAAGCATCACAACCCCTCAGTCATCGCCCTGGGTGGAACTTGCCGTCTGCGCCGAGTTCGACTTCGGCACGGGCGTCTTGAGCGAGGTTAGCCCTCCGGCCGGACTGGACGTCTGGCGCCCGCTTACCGGACCGGCGACCGGACGTTCGCCACGGGCGAGCGCGTCCAGCAGCTTTTCGGTGCTCGGGCCGTCGAGATCCTCGTAGTAGTCATCGTTGATCTGAACCATCGGCGCATTGACGCAGGCGCCCAGGCACTCGACTTCGATGACCGTGAACTGACCGTCCGGCGTGGTCTCACCCAAGCCGATGCCAAGCTTGCGTTCGCAAGCCTTGACGACTTCGTCCGAACCCCGGAGCCAGCAGGGCGTCGTCGTGCAGACCTGGACGAAGTGCTTACCCACCGGCTTCAGATTGTACATCGTATAGAAGGTTGCGACCTCGTACACGCGGATGCGCGGCATTTCGAGCATGTCCGCGACGTAGTCCATCGCCACCCGCGGCAGCCAATTGTCGTTCTGGCGCTGCGCCAGATCGAGCAGAGGCATCACGGCGCTGGCCTGTTTGCCGGGCGGGTACTTCGCGATGATGTGTTTGGCACGCTCCAGGTACTCTGGCTTGAAGGCGAATTCCTTCGGGCCCTCGGGAGCGGCCGTTCCGTTTGCACTCATCGATCGATTTCTCCGAACACGACATCCATGGACCCGATGATCGCCACCGTATCCGCCAGCATGTGGCCCTTCGACATGAAATCGAGACCCTGGAGGTGGGCGAAACCGGGAGCGCGGATCTTGCAGCGATACGGCTTGTTGGTTCCATCGGACACCAAGTACACCCCGAACTCACCCTTGGGCGCCTCGACCGCCGTATAGGTTTCTCCGGCCGGTACGTGGTAGCCTTCGGTATAGAGCTTGAAGTGATGGATGAGGGCTTCCATCGACCGCTTCATTTCGCCGCGGCGCGGCGGAGCGATCTTGTGGTCCTGCACCTTCACCGGTCCGTCAGGCATTTTTTCCAGGCACTGACGGATGATCTTGTTCGACTCGCGCATCTCCTCCATCCGGACGAGATAGCGGGCGTAACAATCGCCGGTCAATCCGACGGGAATGTCAAAGTCCATCTGGTCATAGACATCGTAGGGCTGCGCCTTGCGCAGGTCCCAGGCTACGTTCGATGCGCGCAGCATAGGTCCGGTAAAGCCCCAATCCAGAGCCTCCTGCTCGCTGACGATGCCGATGTCGACGGTACGCTGCTTGAAGATCCTGTTCTCCGAAAGCAGCCCTTCCAAGTCGTCCATGAACTTCGGAAAGCGCTCGGTATAGGCCCAGATATCGTCGGCGAGGCCTGCCGGCATGTCGAGAGCGACGCCGCCGGGACGGAAGTAGTTGGCATGAAGCCGGGCGCCGCTGACGCGCTCGTAGAACTCCATCAGTATCTCACGCTCTTCGAAGCCCCACAGGGACGGCGTGATCGCACCGACGTCGAGCGCGTAAGTCGTGATGTTCAGCAGGTGGTTCAGTATCCGGGTGATTTCGCTGAACATCACGCGAATGTACTGAGCACGAGGCGGCGGCGTGATATGGAGCAGCTTCTCCACGCCAAGTGCGAATGCATGCTCCTGACACATCGGCGAGACGTAATCCAGGCGGTCGAAGTAGGGAGTCGCCTGGATGTAGGTCTTGTACTCGATCAGCTTCTCGGTGCCACGATGCAGCAGGCCGATATGAGGATCGGCCCGCTCGACCACTTCGCCGTCCATCTCGAGCACGAGGCGAAGAACCCCGTGGGCCGCAGGGTGCTGCGGCCCGAAATTCATGGTGAATGGCTTGATCTTCGATTCGGCGGCGGTTGTAGCGGTAGGCATTACTTGTTGCTCCCCGGCTGGGTAGCACCTGTCGGGGCTTCAGCCTTTTCATCGCCCGGGAGCATGACGTTCGTCATGCCCTCCCACGGGCTGAGGAAATCGAACGAGCGGAAATCCTGCGTCAGCTTGACCGGCTCGTAGACGACCCGCTTCTGCTCGTCGTCGTAGCGTAGTTCCACGTAACCGGTCATCGGGAAATCCTTGCGAAGAGGATGCCCTTCGAAGCCATAGTCGGTCAGGATACGACGCAGATCGGGGTGATCCGAGAAGAAGATGCCATACAGGTCCCAAGCTTCGCGCTCGAACCAGGGAGCTGCGCTGTAGACCTCCGCCAGGGACGGTACGGGTGTATCTTCGTCGGTGTTCACCTTCACTCGGATACGCAGGTTATGCTTCAGGCTGAGCAGATTATAGACCACCTCGAAACGCTCTTCGCGTGACGGATAGTCGGCGCCGCACAGATCGATCAGCTGCTTGAACTGACAGTTCGAGTCGTCGCGCAAAAATTTCATCACGCGAACGATCGATGCGCGCTGTACGGTTATGATCAGCTCGCCAAGTTCGATACCGGCGGATATCAAGGTATCAGCCAGGCGCGCCTGTAGATGATCGCTCACTTCCTGAAGCGCTTGGTCGCTCATGATCCGGGACTGCCTTGCTTAACGCGCGATGCGATTGCCGCGCTTGATCTTCTTCTGGAGCTGCAGAATCCCATAGACCAGGGCTTCAGCAGTCGGCGGACAACCGGGAACATAAATGTCGACCGGGACGATACGATCGCAGCCGCGCACCACCGAGTAGGAATAGTGATAGTAGCCACCGCCGTTGGCGCAGGATCCCATCGAGATCACCCACCGCGGCTCGGCCATCTGGTCGTATACCTTACGAAGCGCCGGCGCCATCTTGTTGCACAAAGTCCCCGCCACGATCATCACGTCACTTTGACGCGGGCTCGGACGAGGAATGACGCCGAAGCGGTCAAGGTCGTAGCGAGGCATGTAGGCGTGGATCATCTCCACGGCGCAGCAAGCCAGTCCGAAGGTCATTGGCCAAAGCGACCCGGTCCGTGCCCAGTCGAGCAGCGAATCCAACTGTGCGACGACAAAGCCCTTGTCCTGCACTTCGTCGGTGACCGTCTTCAGATAGGCATCCTGGTCCGGGCCGGGCGCAAGAGGCGCTCCCTTGCCCGGCAAGATCAGGCCGGAGGACGTCTGGCCGGGAGCCGTGCCCTGGCTCACGGACGGCTGGGTGGAAGTCACTCCCATTCCAGCGCTCCTTTCTTCCATTCATAGATGAAGCCGATGGTCAGCACGCCGAGGAACACGACCATCGACCAGAAACCGAACAATCCGATGTCACCAAGGGATATGGCCCATGGGAACAAAAACGCAACTTCGAGGTCGAAAATGATGAATAGAATGGCGACCAGATAGAACCGCACATCGAACTTGCTGCGGGCATCGTCGAACGGTTCGAAGCCGCATTCGTAAGCGGAAACCTTCTCGCTGTCCGGCTTCTGTGAAGCCACCAGGAATGATGCCCCAACAGCGGCACCTGCGATGACCATCGCGATCCCAAGGAAGATCAGGATCGGCAGATACTCGACGACCAGCGGATTGGCCATAACGCTCCTCGCATGAGACTGCTTTTAGCATGACGAGCCCGGCTCGTGATGGCCGACTCCAAGCCAGCTTGGCAGTTTTTCAATTGGTTACCCGACCCGTCGGGCAGGGGCGAATATAGGCTGAAAGGGAGATCAAGGAAAGACAATTAGGCGAATTTTCGAACGGCGAAAACGCCCCATAGCTTGCGCTGAGCGTTTGAATTTCTTCAGGTTTTCGAAGGAAAATGGCGCGAGTGACGGGACTTGAACCCGCGGCCTCCGGCGTGACAGGCCGGCGCTCTAACCAACTGAGCTACACCCGCGTCTTGGTGGCCGGTAAGTACGACATGGCCCTGTCCCTGTCAATGGCCGAACGAAAAGAAAGCGAGGTTCTTTGCTAGACCTGTCTGTTTCTCAAACGGAATGGGCGGTTCGAGAGGCTGTCGACGGGTATCGGGCAAGGACGACGTGCGCCAATAAACCGCACCCTGACGCGGGGGACGGGTTGGCGAAACCGCAAGTCGCTGAAGCAGTACTGGGAGGTTGGATGGTGGGCGATGACGGGTTCGAACCGCCGACCCTCTCGGTGTAAACGAGACGCTCTACCGCTGAGCTAATCGCCCATCCTTGTCGAACCGCTTCTAGCAATCTTCAGCGGGACAAACAAGACGGTGAAATCGTCTTCTCCGCGATCAGAGCGACTCAGGCTCCGCTCCTGGGACTGACAGGGTCAAAAAGAAACCGGCCGCCCGACGAGGCGGGCGGCCGGTTTCCAGTTTCGGCTTGGAAGCCTTAATTCAGTGCGCCCTTCAAGGTCTTGCCGGCCTTGAACTTCGGCTGTTTCGAAGCAGGGATGTTGATCTTCTCGCCAGTCCGCGGGTTGCGTCCCTCGGAAGCCGCACGGTCGGATACGTCAAAGGTCCCGAAGCCGACGAGGCGGACTTCTTCGCCCTTCTTGAGCGACTGGATGATGCCGTCGAAGACAGCATCGACGGCCTTGGTGGCATCTATCTTAGACAGCCCTGCCGCATCCGCCACAAGCGCAACGAGATCGTTCTTGTTCACTGGTGAGCCCCCCTTGGAAAACCGCATAAACAAAGCTTGAACCCTCCGGCTCAATCCTCGCGCGGAAAGTGTATACCGACACCGCCGCACCCGGACAAATACAGGGTACGGCGGTTGAGGGAATTTATGCGGTTTCCAGGGACGATCTCAATGGCGAATTACTTCCTCGTGGTCACCATCGGCCACCGGTGGCGCCACCTTCGTCGACTCCGATGGCTCGCTCCATTCGATTGGGACCAGCGTCTGTGTCAACGCATGGTGGAGAACATCATCCGCCATGCTTACCGGAATGATCTGAAGACCCTTCTTCACATTCTCCGGGATCTCGGCCAAGTCCTTTTCGTTGTCTTTCGGGATCAAAACCGTCTTCAAACCGCCCCGCAGAGCGGCCAGAAGCTTCTCCTTCAGACCACCGATCGGCAGCACCCGGCCGCGCAAAGTGATCTCGCCAGTCATGGCGACATCTTTACGCACCGGGATCCCGGTCAGCACGGACACGATCGACGTAACCAT
>NZ_JCACHA010001090.1:0-5594 GCF_059503625.1 Skermanella sp. | reverse complement strand
CATGGCTGTCGCCCATCTCGCCTTCCAGCTCGGCGCGCGGCACCAGGGCCGCGACGCTGTCGACCACCAGCACGTCGATCGCGCCGGAGCGGACCAGCGTATCGGTGATTTCCAGCGCCTGTTCGCCGGCGTCGGGCTGCGAGATCAGCAGCTCGTCGACATTGACGCCCAGCTTGCGGGCGTAGCCGGGATCGAGCGCGTGTTCCGCGTCCACGAAGGCGCAGGTGCCGCCGTTCTTCTGTGCCTGGGCGATGGCGTGGAGGGCCAGCGTGGTCTTGCCCGAGCTTTCCGGCCCGTAGATCTCGATGATGCGGCCGCGCGGCAGGCCGCCGATGCCGAGTGCTATATCGAGGCCGAGCGAGCCGGTCGAGACGACTTCAGTCTCGGTCGCCGCTTCGCGCGCGCCGAGCTTCATGATGGAGCCCTTGCCGAATGCGCGTTCGATCTGACCGAGGGCCGCGTCGAGTGCCTTTTGCTTATCCATGGGACTTTCAACCAAACGCAAGGGTGCGGACGACATGCTGGGGCCCTCTTCTCTCATACGCCGGACAGGAGTGCAATCTGAAGCGAATGTACCGCTTTTGTTCTCTTCTGCCAAGGCCTATTCGGAACAAAAAGAGAACGAAGACCCGGTTATGTCGGGGGTGTTCTCGTGGGCGTGGAAGCCGGACATCAAGCCCTAGCCCCCCGGCGCAGCCTTTCAACCGTCACACCAAGACGTGATCTTGGTATCTCCTGGCCCAAAGCTACATGCCGACTCCCAACACGTAATAGAGAGTCGTTGCCATAGTGGAAATGACGCTGGGGGATACCAAGATCAAGTCTTGGTATGACGAATATTAAAATATTCGTCCATTTACATCCGATGTCATCCACGCCTATCCACGACTCGTATCAGGAATCTCTCCACCATTTCCATCACCCGTCGCGCAGGACCTCCTTCACCTTGCCGGCGAGCTGCTTCAGGCTGAAGGGCTTGGGCAGGAAGTGGATGTGCTCTCCGGCGTCGATCTGGTCGCGGAACTTGTCTTCGGTATAGCCGGAGATGAAGATCACCTTCATATCGGGCCGCTTGTCGCGGACGTGGCGGATCAGGGTCGGTCCGTCCATGTGGGGCATCACGACGTCGCTGACCAGAAGGTCGACGCGGTTCGACTCCGTGTTGAGCAGGCTCAGCGCCGCCTCGCCGCTGCGGGCTTCCAGCACCTGATAGCCCTTGTTGCGCAAGGCCCGCGCGCTGAAGACGCGCACGGCGTCCTCATCCTCGACCAGCAGGATCGTTCCGGTGCCGGTAAGGTCGCCGGCCGAACGCTCCCGCGCCTCGCTCTCGGCCTCGGCCGTGACGGCGGCGGTCTTCGCCGCCTGATGGCGCGGCAGGTGGATGGTGAACTTGGCGCCTTCTCCCGGTGCGCTGTCGACGAAGATGAAGCCGCCGGTCTGGCGCACGATGCCGTAGACCGTGGACAGCCCAAGGCCGGTGCCGGAGCCGACTTCCTTGGTCGAGAAGAACGGCTCGAAGATGCGGGCAAGGTTCTCCTTGGGAATGCCGGTGCCGGTATCGAGCACCTCGATCGCGACATATTCGCCGGGCGGCATCTCCTCGTGTTCCCGGCGGGTCGGCTCGTTGGTCGATACGTTGCTGGTCTGGATGGTCAGGCGGCCGCCGCCGGACATGGCGTCGCGCGCGTTGACCGCCAGATTGATGATGACCTGCTCGAGCTGCCCCTGGTCCACCTTGATCAGCCCGAGATCGCGGCCGTGGACCATCTTCAGTTCGATGTTTTCGCCGATCAGCCGGCGCAGGAGGTTCGACAGTTCGGCGAGAACGTCGGTGATGTTCAGGATGCGCGGCTGAAGCGTCTGCTGGCGCGAGAAGGCCAGCAGCTGGCGGACGAGGTTGGCCGCCCGGTTGGCGTTCTGCTTGATCTGCATGATGTCGCTGAACGACTGGTCGCCCGGCTTGTGGCGCAGCAGCAGCAGGTCGCAGAAGCCGATCATCGCCGTCAGCAGGTTGTTGAAGTCGTGCGCGACGCCGCCGGCCAGCTGGCCGATCGCCTGCATCTTCTGGCTCTGCGCGAACTGCGCCTCCAGGCTCTTCTGCTCGGTCAGGTCGATGAAGTGCAGGATCATTCCGGAACCGGAACCGGAGCTAGCGCCGGAAGGGCCGGCCTCGCCCGGCGCCCCGGCCAGACGGCGCGCATAGAGCTGCGCCATCTTCTTCTCGCGCCCCTGGGTCCGCAGGTTGACCTCGAAGGGGGCGATCATTCCGGAACCGATCTTACCCTGGTCGAGCCGGGCGAGGATGCTGGTGCGCTCGCCCGGGCTGAACAGCTCGGCCAGCGGGCATCCCAGGATGCTGCGCGACGGCCGCCCGATCATCGTCAGGAAGGCGTCGTTGCACTCCGCCAGCGTGCCGTCGTCGTCGATCAGCGCGATGCCTATGGGGGCATCCTCGAAGAAGCTCTGGAAACGCTGTTCGGACCGGTGCAGCGCCTCGCGCCAGTCGCGTTCCGGCGTCAGGTCGCGGACCACGGACCGCGTCCGCAGGCTGCGCCCGTCCGGCGACGCCACGGTGGTCTGGGCGATCGAAGCCTGGAACCGGCGCCCCTTCAGGCTCTTCATGGTCACTTCGCCGCGGCTTTCATCGCCGGCGAAGGGGCTGTGCCGGCTCCCGCGGGCCGGCTCCGCCAGCACGTCGTGCAGCGATACACCGCCGCAGACCAGATCGGCCGCAGAGCAGTCGAGCCAGGCGGCCAGCGTGGCGTTGGCGAACAGGAACCGCCCGTCCTGATCGACCGAATAGAACCCCACGGGAGCGTGGTTCATGAAGTCGGACAGGTTCTCCTGCTCGTCGCGGAGACGCTGCTCGACATCCTTGCGGTCGCTGATGTCCTCGATCACCCATTTCGCCAGCCCGCCGGTTCCGGCGAGCGGCATCACGCGGATCAGGCACCAGGAGCCGGAGTCAGCGGCGTCCTTCGGTCCGCGGGTGCTGCCGGGCACCAGTTCCGCCCAGTCCGCCCTGCCCTGCCGCGCCGAGTCCATTAGGCGGCGGAAGCGCGCCGCCATTTCCGGGTCATGGTCGAAGCGCCGGCGCAGCATGTCGAACAGCGCGGGATCGGACCCCGGGGATCCTTCCGGCCCGGCACCGACCCAGGCGCGGAAGACGGAGTTGGCCTGGACGACGGCGCCGCCGGACGCCGTGATCAGCCGCCCCATCAATCCGGCATCGAAACTTTCGGCCAGCATCGATCGCTGGTGCTCCGTGCCGGACTGGACCGATACGATCCGCCGGGCGAGGATGCCGCCCCCCAGGGCCAGGACGGCGAACAGGCCGCCGGTCAGCATGACGGGGTCGGTCACGATCCCGCCGGCCGCGAGACCCAGGCTCAGCGCTCCGGCAGCCGTCATCCCGCCGAGGCCGTAGATGGCGGTCCGCGTCACGGCGCCATCGCCGGACGGCTTTTTCCCGGCGGGCAGCCCGGATCCGGAAAAATCGCCGGAAATATCGGGAACGGATGAAGAGACCTGATCCTGCACTGCTGCCCCATGCAACTGTTCATTCAGTAGACTTACTACCGCATTAACCCTAACGCGCAAAACGCTTAGTTGCGGCCCAGGCGATTCTTCAGCTTGAACACGTAAGATATGACTTCGGCCATTGCCTTGTAATGCTCCGGCGGAATCTCCTGGTCGATTTCGACCGAGGCGAAGAGTGCGCGCGCGAGAGGCGGATTCTCGACGATGGGAATGTCGTTCTCCTTGGCGATCTCGCGGATCTTCGCGGCCACCGCGTCGGCGCCCTTGGCCAGCACGACCGGCGCTGCCATGGCGGACTGGTCGTATTTCAGCGCCACGGCGAAGTGGGTCGGGTTGGTCACGACCACGTCGGCCCGGGGCACCGCCTGCATCATGCGCTGGCGCGCCTTGTCGAACCGCATCTGGCGCAGGCGTCCCTTGACGATGGGGTCGCCTTCCTGCTGCTTGAACTCCTCCTTCTGGTCGTGCTTGGACATCTTCATCTTCTCGGCATACTTGAACCGCTGATAGAAGAGGTCTCCGCCGGCCAGGAGGAACATGATGATGGTGACCCAGAGAAAGAGCCTGACGACGAGATACTGGATCTCGCTGAGCAGGAGCTCCATCGGCATGCCGGCGTAGTGCTCGACGCTGATCATCATGGGCTTCAGGATGATGTAGCAGACGGCCCCGATGACGGCCATCTTGACGAACCCCTTGACCAGTTCCAGCCCGTTCTGCATCGAGAACAGCCGCATGAAGGTGGGCAGCGGGTTCAGCTTGGCGATGTCCGGCTTCATCTTCTCGGCGGTGACCAGCCAGCCGATCTGGAGGATGGTGCCGAGGACCCCGGCCGCCGCCATGATGAGGACCGGCAGCAGGATCGCCAGGAACGCCGTCAATGCGGTGTCGCGGAGGATGCCGCCGATGGCGCCCTGGTCCACCGGCACCGTTCCCGCATGCTCGAGGTAGCCCACGAGACCGTCGCTGAGACGCCTTATCGAGGATGGGGCGATCATGGAGACGACGACGAGGCTGGCGAGCAGCATGAGCCAGATCTTGACCTCCTGGCTCATCGGCACGTCGCCTTTTTCCCGGGCGTCGCTCAGCTTCTTGCCGCTGGCGTCCTCGGTCTTTGAGGCATCATCCTCGTCTTCGGCCATCCCCGCTTCCCCGCGCCCTAGCCGAGAAAACCGGCGAGGCTGCTTTCGACCGTGCGCAGCCAGAACATCATCGTGGCGGACATGACGAGGGTCAGCAACGCCAGCCCGAGCGCCACCTGGCCGCCCATGATGACGCCGAAGGCCTGAAGCTGGGGCATCATCTTCTGGAGAAGGCCGAGCGCCAGGTTGAACATGATGCCGACCGCGATGAAGGGCGCCGCCATCTGCGCCCCGATCGAGAAGCACTGGGCGACCATCTTCGTCATCATCTCGGCGAAGTCGCCCATCGGCAGGGGCGCTCCCGGCACGAAGACCTCGTAGCTGCCGATCACCGACAGGATCAGCAGGTGGTGAAGATCGGTGACGAACAGCAGGACGACGCCGATATTACCCATGTAGGCGCCGATCAGCGTGCCTTGCGCCGCCAGCGCGGGATTAAACATGAAGGCGTTGGACAGGCCGATCTGCATGGAGATGATGGTGCCCGCGATGTCCAGCGCCGCCGAGAGCATGCGCGAGATCGTGCCCAGGAACAGGCCGACGAAGCCTTCCATCACGATCAGGACGGTCAGCCCGAGCGCGCCGGCCGGGACAGGCGGCAGCATGGGAATGATGGCGGGCTGGACGACCAGCGTGATCGCGAGCGCCAGCAGCAGGCGTATGCGCGGCTGGACGTAGGTGTCGCCGAAGCCCGGCAGCTGCATGAAGGCGGTGCCGATCCGCGAGAAGATCAGCATGAAGGAATAGATCTGGCCGGTCAGGGCCTGATCGAGCGACAGGATCTCCATCGGCATGGGATCAGCAGGTCCCCATCTCAGCCGGTTTCCATATCAGCCGGTCCCCATGTCAGCCGGTCCCCATCCCGATGATCCGGTCCGCGAGCTGGTGGGTGAAGGTCACCAGGGTGGACAG
>NZ_JCACHA010001089.1:0-5602 GCF_059503625.1 Skermanella sp. | reverse complement strand
CGCCCTTGGCTATCGAGACCTTCTTGCCCGGCGTGATCCGCGAATTGCGGGGTAGCGCGAACTCAACCATCGTACCAAATCCTCGAAAACCTCGCCCGCCTCACGCCGCGGGCCGGGGCCGGAGCGGGTATAAGCCGCTCCGGCTTTTCTGTTATGGCTCGTGTGATCAGTAAACGCGTGCCTTCGGCGGGAAGGGCTGGACCTCGTTGGTCAGCGTGTAGAGGTGGACAGGACGGAACTCGAAAGTCGTCTTGCCGCTCTCGTCGATGCTGGTCACCGTATGCTTCATCCAGTTCTCGTCGTCACGGTCCGGATAATCCTCGCGGGCATGGCCCCCGCGGCTTTCCGTCCGGTTGGCCGCCGAATTCATCGTGACAACAGCCTGATACATCAGATTGTCCAGCTCGATGGCTTCGACAAGGTCCGAGTTCCAGACCATCGTACGGTCGGTGACGCTCACATGCGGACGCTTCTTCCAAGCTTCCTGCATGAGCTGCACGCCCTCTTCCAGGACCTCGCCGGTGCGGAACACTGCGCAGTTGTTCTGCATGTTGCGCTGCATCTCGGCGCGCAGATCGGCGACGCGGACCTCGCCCTTGGCATGCCGCAGCCGGTCGAGACGTTCCAGCGCCAGATCGGCGCCGCCCTTGGGCGTCGGCTTGTGCGAGGAGCCCTTGTCGATGATTTCGGCGGCCCGGATCGCGGCGGCGCGGCCGAACACGACCAGGTCGAGCAGCGAGTTGGAGCCCAGGCGGTTGGCGCCGTGGACCGACACGCAGGCGGCCTCGCCGATCGCCATCAATCCCGGAACCACCTGATCGGGGTTGTCCGGGGTCGGACGGACGACTTCGCAGCGGTAGTTGGTCGGAATGCCGCCCATGTTGTAGTGGACGGTCGGCAGGACCGGGATCGGCTCCTTGGCGACGTCGACATCCGCGAAGATCTTGGCCGTCTCGGCGATGCCGGGCAGGCGTTCGTGGATGATCGAGGGGTCAAGGTGCTCGAGGTGAAGGTGGATGTGGTCCTTGTGGGTACCGACGCCCCGGCCTTCACGGATCTCGATCGTCATGGAACGGCTGACGACGTCGCGGGACGCAAGGTCCTTGGCCGACGGCGCATAGCGCTCCATGAAGCGCTCGCCGGTCGAGTTTGTCAGATACCCGCCCTCGCCGCGTACGCCCTCGGTGATCAGGCAGCCCGAACCGTAGATGCCGGTCGGGTGGAACTGCACGAACTCCATGTCCTGGAGCGGCAGGCCGGCGCGCAGGATCATGGCGTTGCCGTCGCCGGTGCAGGTATGGGCGGACGTGCAGGAGAAGTAGGCGCGGCCGTAGCCGCCGGTCGCCAGCACCACCAGATGGGCGTTGAACCGGTGGATCGTGCCGTCGTCCAGGTTCCAGGCCATGACGCCGCGGCAGACGCCGTCCTCGTCCATGATCAGGTCGAGCGCGAAGTACTCGACGAAGAACTCCGCCTCGTGCTTCAGCGACTGCTGATACAGGGTGTGCAGGATGGCGTGGCCGGTACGGTCGGCGGCGGCGCAGGTGCGGTACGCGCGGCCTTCACCGTACTTGGTGGTCATGCCGCCGAAGGCGCGCTGGTAGATCTTGCCTTCCGGGGTCCGCGAGAACGGCACGCCGTAGTGCTCGAGCTCGATGATGGCGGGCATCGCCTCCCGGCACATGTACTCGATCGCGTCCTGGTCGCCCAGCCAGTCCGACCCCTTGACGGTGTCGTACATGTGCCAGCGCCAGTCGTCCTCGCCCATGTTGCCGAGCGCCGCGCTGATGCCGCCCTGCGCCGCGACCGTGTGGCTGCGGGTGGGGAACACCTTGGTGATGCAAGCGGTCTTCAAGCCCTTTTCCGCCATGCCGAAGGTGGCCCGCAGGCCGGCTCCGCCGGCGCCCACGACGACGACGTCGTAGGTGTGGTCGATAATCTGATAGGCGGTCGCCATCGCTGCCTCAGCCTCCGAATGCAATCTTGAGAATGGCGAAAATTCCGGCGACCGCGAGAGCGAAGCACAGGAACTTGGCAGCGATAATCGTTGCCATCTTCACCAGTTCGTTATGAACATAGTCTTCCAGAACGACTTGGATACCGGAGGCGGTGTGCTGAAACGTCACACCGACGAACAGGATCGCCATAACGGCCGAAAAGGGCGAGCTTAGCCACTCGACCGCCGCCGCGTGTCCGTCGCCGACGATGCTCAAGGCACCGAAGACGAACCACAGGGTCAGCGGGATCAGGGCCAGGGAAGACAGCCGTGACAGCCACCAATGGTGGGAACCGGCCTTGGCGGAGCCGAGGCCGCGGACGCGGCCGAGCTGGGTGCGCAGGCCGGGATTAGAACTGGTATTTGCCATTGGTATTCCTCACCACACGATCAGGGCTACGATCCAGGTCAGGATCGTGAGACCGACCGATGCGCCCACGACGATCCAGCCACCGAGATACACCTGCGGGAGTTCCAGGCCATAGCCGACATCCCAGACAAGGTGCCGGATACCGGCGCAGAAGTGGAACCACAGGGCGTAAGTCCAGGCGAACAGGAACAGAAGGCCGAAGAACGACCCCAGGAACCCGGCAGCCCGCGCGTAGCTCTCCGGCCCGCCGGAGGCGGCGAGCAGCCACCAGACCAGCACGATGGCCCCCACCGACAGAACGATACCGGTAATGCGGTGAGAGATGGACAGAACGGTGGTGATCTGTGGTCGGTAAATTTGCAGATGGGGTGAAAGCGGCCGACTGCCGTTCGACATATCTGACATCCTCGCTTGGGCTGCCGCACTGCGACGAGCGCGGCTCGTGCGAAAACCCGGATTTTTGTTTTGCGGGCTTGATTTACGCCGATGGGGGACCCGAGTCAACGGCACCCGCCCAGGTTTGCGGCAGTGCGGCATTGCAATGCAGCATGGGGGAGGGGCTGCCGGAGGCTTGCTACCGTTGAATAATCGTCACGACGGCAAGCAGATGTCGAGCGGGAAAAGACTTGGGCAAGTATCCCATATCTTTTGGGGCAGTGGCGGTGTTGTGCTGGCGGTTCGATGACCGCAAGTTCTGCCTTGGGAAACGTGCCTTATCGCGTGTTAGTCCCGGAAGGACAAAGGCAGGCGGCAGGCTAGACAGAAGCAACCGCTTCAAGGGAAAGAAATATTACATCATTATGGCGGAAATAGGTACGCGCCTGTCCATGAGCGGTATTATTGCCTTTTAGACCCGCGACCATTTGCGGCAGCCACCGCCGGTCAAGCTGGATCCGCGCCGGACGGGCGCCGCCGCCTTCAGTGGCAGGTGCCGAAGCGCTGGCCGTTCGTCACGATATCCTGGTTGAAGCCTTCGGCAACCTTGTCGTCGCCATCGGAGGCAAGACATAGCGTGATGTTGATGGCAGCAAGGATGATGCTGTCGATCTGGTCGGGTTGACGGTTGTAACGCTTGATCGCCTGGAGGGCGCGGGTCATGGACGCGGCCATAACACAATTCTCCATCGGGACAGTAAGCGGGCCAAGTGCCTGATACGGTCAGTCTGACCGACGCCGGCGTTTCCGGCTGTGGAGCCCGCCACTAAGCGCCCGGTATGTTGCTGCTTTTTTATAGGCCCGCAAAAATTAACCATAGGTGAACAACGGGGATGATCGTCGCGGCTACCACTTCTTCGAGAAAGGGCCGGGTTCTGCGAAAAAGCACCGGGCGGGGAGCGCCGGACACTCCCCGCCGACGGCTCCTCAGCCCTTTGCCAGGATCGTATCCGGCAGGATCGGCAGATCGCGCACGCGTATGCCCGTGGCGTTGAAGACGGCGTTGGCGACGGCCGCCGCCGCACCGGTCAGCGGCAGTTCGCCCAGGCCGCGAGCGCCCAGCGGGCCGAAATGCGGGTCCGGCTCGTCGATGAACGACACCCGGATGCCGTGGACATCCGCGTTCACCGGGAAATGGTAGTCGGCAAGGTTGGGCGTCATGACCCGGCCGAAATATGGATCGAACGCCGTCGCCTCCATCAGCGCCATGCCGATGCCCTGGATGATGCCGCCATGGACCTGGCTGCGGGCGGTCTTTTCGTTGATGATCCGACCGACATCGTAGATGCCCAGGAATCGGTGGACGCGGATGCGGCCCAACGCCGCATCGACCCTCACCTCCGCGAACTGTGCGCCGAAGGACTGCCAGGAGAAGCCGTTGGGCTGGCTGCCGGGGATCGTTACCGTCTCCTCGCCCGGCATGCCGGCTTTACGGAACGCCAGCAGCTTGTTGCAGGCTGCGATCACGGCGGGACCGACGCTCGCGACCGTCTGCGATCCGCCGGCGCACGGGCCGGGCGGCAGGAAGGTGTCGGCCAGCCGGCAGCTCACCTTCGACACCGGCAGGTCCAGCTCGTTCGCGGCGAACTGGCAGAGGATCGTGTAGGTGCCGGTGCCGAGGTCATGGCTGGCGACCTCGATCTCGGCCCTGCCGTCGGCGGTCAGGCTGACCTTGACGCTGGAAGACGTATTCTGCGCCGGATACGTGGCACTCGCCATACCGTAGCCGATCAGCCAGCGCCCGTTCCGCCGGCTCGCCGGCTTCTTCGGGCGGTCCTTCCAGCCGAACTCCTCGGCGCTCCTGACGTAGCACTCTTCCAGGTGCTTGGACGACCAGCGCTGGCGGTTGTTGGTGCGCGGGTCGCGCTCGGCATAGTTCAGCCGGCGGAGTTCCATCGGATCGGCGCCGGTCGCGAACGCCAGCTCGTCCATCGCCGACTCCAGCGCGAACAATCCGGGCGTCTCGCCGGGGCCACGCATCGGGGTAGGCGTGCCGGTATTCATGCGCGCCAGATCGAACCCGGTCTGGAGACTGGAGCACCTGTAGAGCAACTGGGTGGAGAGCACGACCGGCTCGATATACTCGAACACCTTGGACGTGTAGGTGCCGCACAGATGGCGCGTCGCCTTCAGCCGCCCGCGCCGGTCCGACCCTAGCGTCACGGTCTGGGTGGTGGATGGCCGGTGACCGTTCAGGCTGTACATCTGGCGGCGCGACAGCACCAGCTTGACCGGACACCCGAGTTCGCGGGCGGCGGCGGCCGTCAGCGCCGAGAAGGCCCAGGCATAACCCTTGGAGCCGAACCCTCCCCCCAGGAAGGGCGACAGCACCCGCACCGTAACCTTGGACTGGTCGATGCCCAGCATTCGGGCGATCGAGTTGCGGCTGTTGACGACCCACTGGCTCGTTTCGTGAAGCGTCAGGGAACTGCCGTCGCCGGACCAATCCGCGACCGACGCATGCGGTTCCAGCGGGTTATGGTGCTGGACCGGCGTCGTGTAGGTCCGGTCGATCCGGACCGGCGATTTCGTCAGGGCCTTGTCGACATCGCCGCGCTCGTACTGAAGCGGCTGACCCAGCGCCGTAGCCGGCTGGGTGGCGTCCGGCTTCTTCAGGGCTGCGGTAAGATCGACCATCGGGCGGCAGGACTGATAGCTGGTCTCGACCAGATCGGCGGCGTGGATCGCGCGCTCCAGCGTATCGGCGACGACCAGACCGATGATCTGGCCGTCATAGTAGATCTCGTCGTCCTGAAGCGGCATCCAGTCCTCGCCGGACTGGCAGGCGTCGTCATAGTCGT
>NZ_JCACHA010001088.1:0-5602 GCF_059503625.1 Skermanella sp. | reverse complement strand
GTGCCTTCGGTCAGCGGCGTGTGCAGGGTGATGAAGTCGGCGCGGGCCAGAAGTTCGTCCAGCTCGACCTTCTCGACGCCGAGATCGACGGCGCGTTCATGGCTGAGGAAGGGATCGTAGGCGACGACCCGCATCTTCAGCCCCAAGGCCCGGTCGGCGACGATCGAGCCGATATTGCCGCAACCGACGACGCCCAGCACCTTGGCCGTCAGCTCGACGCCCATGAATCGGTTCTTTTCCCATCGGCCGGCATGAGTCGAGGCATTGGCCGCCGGGATCTCGCGGGCGAGCGCGAACATCATGGCGATGGCGTGCTCGGCCGTGGTGATGGAGTTGCCGAACGGCGTGTTCATCACGACCACGCCGCGCGAGGTCGCGGCCGGGATGTCCACGTTGTCGACGCCGATGCCGGCGCGCCCGACCACCTTGAGCCGGGACGCCACGGCGAGCACGTCCTTCGTCACCTTGGTGGCCGAGCGGATCGCAAGTCCGTCGTATTCGCCGATGATCGCTTTCAGGTCTTCCGGCTTGAGGCCGGTCTTGACATCAACTTCGACGCCCCGCTCGCGGAAGATTTCCACCGCGCGCGGGCTCAGGCTGTCGGAGATCAGGACTTTAGGCATGCGGCACGTCCCCCGTTCAGGAAGCTTTGACGGTCTCCGACTTGACGGTCGCGAAGGCCCACTCGATCCAGGGGATCAACGCCTCGATATCGCTCCGCTCCACCGTGGCTCCCCCCCAGATCCGCAGACCCGCCGGGGCGTCGCGGTAGGATGCCGTGTCGTAGGCCACACCTTCCTTCTCCAGCAGCGACGCCACCTTCTTGGCGACGTCGGCCTGTGTCGCCTGATCGAGCGCCGTGATCTCCGGATCGGTGATCCGCAAACAGATCGAGGTGCAGGACCGGATGGCGGGATCGACGGGAAGGAAGCCGATCCAGGGCGTCTTCTCGACCCAATCCGCCAGAGCCGCCAGATTGCTTTCCGACCGGGCGATCAGGCCGGACAGCCCACCGACCGACTGTGCCCAGCGCAGGCCGTCGATCGCATCTTCCACCGCCAGCATCGACGGCGTGTTGATGGTTTCGCCCTTGAAGACGCCTTCGGAAATCTTGCCGTCCTTGGTCAGGCGGAAGATCTTGGGCATCGGCCAGGCGGGCTTGTAGCTTTCCAGCCGCTCGACGGCGCGCGGGCTGAGCACCAGCATGCCGTGCTGCGCTTCGCCCCCCAGCACCTTCTGCCAGGACCACGTCACGACATCCAGCTTATCCCAGGGCAGGTCCATCGCGAAGGCGGCGGAGGTCGCGTCGCAGATGGTCAGCCCTTCGCGGTCCGCCGGTATCCAGTCGCCGTTGGGAACGCGGACGCCGGAGGTCGTGCCGTTCCAGGTGAACACCACGTCATGGCTGAAATCGACCTGGGTGAGGTCGGGCAGCTTGCCGTAATCGGCCTGGATGGCCCGCGTGTCGGACAGCTTCAACTGCTTGACGACATCGGTCACCCAGTCCTTGCCGAAGCTTTCCCACGCCAGCATGTCCACCGGACGCGCGCCCAGCAGCGACCACATCGCCATCTCTACGGCGCCCGTGTCGGACGCAGGCACGATGCCGATGCGGTAACCGTCGGGAATGCCGAGAATCGAGCGGCTGAGATCGAGAACCTCGGCGAGCTTGGCCTTGCCCGGCTTCGAGCGGTGCGAGCGGCCGACAAGGGCGTCGGACAGCGCTTCGAGCGACCAACCCGGACGTTTGGCGCAGGGACCGGAGGAGAAATGGGTAGTGACTGGCCGCGTGTTCGGCTTCATGACGGCTATTCCTTGCAGAATAGTTGCGACCCGGTGGGGGGTCGTGGCCCGGCGCGGATACTAAGGAGAGCTATTCGCCAAATCAACGGCGCAATACTGTGCCGCGTCTGCGGCATGAACGACTAATTTAATTAGCCATTCAGCCGGAAACACAGAGTTAAGAGTTGATTAGACGGATATGGCGAGCGGCGAGCGGCGGGCGACGATGTGGTCGAGCAGGACGCTCAGGACCGCCTCGTCCCGCTGGTTGTAGGTCGTGTACTGGAGCCGCACGCGGCCCCGGTCGTCGCGGGTGCGCGACGGCACGATTTCGACCGCTTCCGCGATGACGTGCAGGGTATCGCCGGGGCGGACGGGACGCAGCCAGCGCAACTCGTCGCCGCCGCTGCCGCCCAGGCTGCTGTCATGGATGACGCCGGTATCGCGGAACAGGCGGAAGGTCAGCGCCAGCGTCTGGAAACCGCTGGCGATCAGGCCGCCGAACGGACCTTTGGAGGCGGCGACGGTATCGACATGGATCGGCTGCGGATCGTAGACCAGCGCGAAGTCGATGATCTGCGCTTCGGTCAGGGTGATGCCGGACGTCTCGATCCGTTCGCCGATCAGGAAGTCCTCGAAATACTTGGTCTGCATGCGCCGGATCGCTCCCCAAAGGCACGGGCTGCCGTCTCAGCCTCTTCATTGCTTGCTTAAAGATATACGGTGCCTTCGAGGTACAGCACGGCGGTCCCGGAAATCAAGACCCTGTCGCCCGACAGCTTGAGCTTCAACTGGCCGCCGCGCTTGGAAAGCTGGCGGGCGTTCAGCTCCGTCTTGCCCAAACGTTCCGCCCAATACGGCGTCAGCGTGCAGTGGGTCGAACCGGTGACGGGATCTTCCGGGATGCCGTGGCTTGGAGCGAAGAAGCGCGAGACGAAATCCACTCCGCCGCCGGCCGGCGCGGTGACCAGCACGGCGCGGTCGAGCCGGCTCAAGGCCTGGAAGTCGGGAGCGAGCCCAGCCACCGACGCCGCGTCGTCATAGACGACCATGTAGTCGCGCGCGACCAGGATGTCGGCCGGAGTGCCGCCGCCCAGAGCCGCCACGATGTCGGTCTTCACCTGATCTGATTCGGCCGGGAGCGGTTCGGCCGGACGGGAAGGAAAGTTCAGGGTGAACAGGTCGCCCGAGCGGGTGACCGGCAACGTGCCCGCGACCTGGGTGGCGAACTCCACCCGCTCCGTTCCCGGACGTAGGATCGTCATGATGACGAAGGCGCTGGCCAGCGTGGCGTGGCCGCACAGATCGACTTCGGTCGTGGGAGTGAACCAGCGCAGCCGGTAGCCATCCTGCCCTTCCGGCGCGAAGAAGGCCGTCTCGGCCAGATTGTTCTCGGCGGCGAGATCCTGGAGCATCCTGTCCGGCAGCCAGGTATCGAGCGGCATGACCGCCGCCGGGTTGCCGCCGAAGACGATGTCGGTGAAAGCATCCACCTGATAAATGCGCTGGCTCATGATCCGTCTTACCCGTTCAAGTCTTACCCGTTAAGGTTGGTAAAGTCGAAACAGTTCGGATGCCGTTCCAGCCCCACCTTCTCATAGAATTCGATCGCTGCCGGGGCGGAGAGCAGGATGCAGCGGACGCCGTCGCCGACCTCCGCCACGGCGGCAGCCTTGGTTTGCAGCATCAGCCCGGTGCCGATGCCCCTGCCCTGCCAGTGCCGGTCCACCGCCAGATCGGACAGGTAGCAGCAATAGCTGAAGTCGGTGACCGACCGGGCGACGCCGACCAGCACGCCGCCGGCGCGGGCGGTGACGATAATGTCAGCCCGCTCCAGCATTGTACCGATACGCTTCAGGTCCGCGACCGGGCGGCGCTCGGCGAGGCTGGACCGTACCAGCACATCGACGAACTCCGTCCCGGATAATCCGGGCTCCAGCGCGTACACGACCACCGTATCGTCCGCTTCGGTCTTCATGGTCAATCCCGCCAAAATGGCTTGCTCCCCTCGGCATCTGCCTGCGCTCTGCTGATGCCGATATCCTTCAGCATCTCGTCGCTGAGCGCAAGCAAGGCTAGGCGCTGGCGGCGTTTCTCGTCCCATGCGAGATAGGCGTCGAGCATCTTCAGGAGCATGCGGACCGGGAACCCGGCGGCGGCGCGAAGCCCCTTCGGGAAAACCACCGGAACACCCGCCGTCGTGCGGGCCGTCGCATTAATTGTACGCATACAATCCTCCATCCACCAGCGTTCTGCCTCGCTACAATCGAGACAATGCGATTATGTCTTGATTCGGATGGGGGTCAATTATAACATTGTCACCATGACAAATTGGCTTCCCGACCTTGCGAACTTCCCCGGCCCGCGTTATCGCGCCATCGCGGACGCATTGGCCGCCGACATATCCGCCAACCGCCTTTCCGTCGGCGCCCGCCTGCCGACGCACAGGGATCTGGCCTATCACCTGAAGGTGACGGTCGGCACGGTGACCCGCGCCTATGCGGAAGCCGAGCGGCGCGGCCTGATCGGGGGAGAGGTCGGGCGCGGGACCTATGTCAAGGCGGGCACTCCCGCCAGTGCCATGGACTCCTGGCCGCAACTGCCACCGCCTCCCGGCGACATTCCGGCAATCGTCGACCTGTCGCTCTGCACGCCGAGCAGCGCCGGGGTCGCGGAGGCTTTGGCCGCGATGTTCGCCAGCATGTCTAATCCGGCCGACTTCCGGGGGCTGCTGGAATACCCGCCCCATGGCGGATTGCCGGCGCATCGCGCGGCAGGGGCCGAATGGCTGAGCCGGCACCAGCTTTCCGTCGGGCCGGAGAACGTGCTGGTGACCAGCGGCGCCCAGAACGGCATGGCGATTTCCATCTCGACCGTGGCGCGGCCGGGCGACCTGATCCTGACGGAGCGGCTGACCTATTTCGGCATGAAGGCCCTGACCTCCACCCTGGGACTTCGGCTGGAAGGGGTGGCGATGGACGAGGACGGCTTGCTGCCGGACGCGTTCGAAACGGCCTGCCGCCAGTCCGCCCCGCGCGCCCTCTACACCGTGCCGACGCTGCACAACCCGACGACGGCGGTGATGCCGCTGGAGCGGCGGCTGCGCATCATCGAGATCGCCCGGCAATACGATGTCACGATCATCGAGGACGATGTCTTCGGCTTCCTGATGCCGGACGCGCCGCCGCCGATCCAGACGCTGGCGCCCGATATCACGCTGCATATCAGCAGCATGTCCAAGAGCATCGCGCCGGGCCTGCGGATCGGCTATCTGGTCGCGCCGTCGCGCCTGATGCCCCGGCTGGAAGGCACCATGCGGGCGCTCAACTACGCGGTGCCGCCGCTGATGAGCGAGTTGGCGAGCCGCTGGATCGAGGACGGCAGCGCCGACCGCTTCGCCGAGGCGCAGCGCCGCGAGTGCCGGATCAGGCATGCCATGGCGCAGGACATCCTGCGCGACTGTCCGGTGATCGCCGTGCCGTCGGTCGGCCAGCACCTGTGGCTGAAGCTGCCGGAGCCGTGGCGGCGGGAGGACTTCGTTTCGGAAACGCGCCAGCGCGGCATCATGCTGACCGGCGCCGATGTCTTCATGGTTGGACGGGGTGCGGCGCCCCATGCCGTCCGCGTCGGCATATCGATGCCGCAGCGGCGGGACGATGTCCGCCATGGGCTGGAAGTCATCGCCGAGTTGCTGATGAACCCGGTCGGCGCGTCGCTGTCGGTCGTCTAGAACTCGGCCTCAAAACCCATCGGCGACGGTCCAGGCGTGGTTCAACGGGCCGTGGCCCTTGCCGTAGCCGGGAGCCTGCCGGATCGCCTG
>NZ_JCACHA010001087.1:0-5604 GCF_059503625.1 Skermanella sp. | reverse complement strand
CGGGCGGCGGAGCTGCTGTTCCGGTCGCAGCGGGTCAACCTTCAGGACGGCGCCGTGCTGGTGGCCGACGAGGACACGGTTGACGAACGGTCGCGCGACGGCGGGTTCGGCGGGCTGGGACGGCTGCTGGCGGAGAACGGCACCGCCGTTCGCGGCGTCGATCTGGACGTCATGACGGAGGGGAATGCCGGCGAGTACTGGGCGCGGAGCGACGCCTTCGACATGGTGCTGGAGGTCGGGTTTCCCAAGCCGGGGCTGGACGCGCTGTGCCGGGTGCTGGAACACTGGGTTCGGCATCTGCTGGGGGTGGTGGTAAGGATTCATCCGGTCCAGCAGATCAGCGACGAGCGCTGGTCGTGGCATGTCGGGTTGGATACCGAGGCGACCGGGATCATGAACGCGCTTTATAATGGGGAAGAGGTCGATGCGGAGCGGCTGGCGCGGGTGCTGGCGCTGTTCCGGCTGGAATTCGACGATGCCGATGCGATGCTGGAACGGGTGGCGGGGCGTCCTGTCTATATGGCGATGGCGATGACGGCGGACCGCAAGCTTCGGCTGAAGCCTCAGAACCTGCTGGTCAATCTGCCGATTGCGGGGAAGGGTTGATCGTGGCGGTTTCGGTTCAAGGTGAGCGGATGATGGTCGGGGTCGTCGTGGAGCACCGGCGGATCGACCATCCGTGGCAGTCTCACCGCTGGCAGGCGGTCGATGTCCTGCCGGGGGAGGTTTCGGCGGCGGACTGGACGGTGCTGGGACAGGGCGAGGGCTGGGTGCGCTATCTGGCCGGGGCGGCGGAGCTGTCGCTGTTTCCGGGCGAGTGCGAGACCTACGCCTATAACCTCCAGAGCCGGGAGCCGGCTATCTACGTCGTGCTGAGGAAGACTGACGACGCGCGTGGGATCAAGCTGCTGGGAGCGACGGTCGATCCGGGCGAGGCGCATGCGCATGCCGATACCGGCGACGATCTGGTCGAGGCGCTGCCCCTGCCGGGGCCGGTGCGGGAGTGGATGGAGGCCTTCGTCGCCGTTCACTACGTCGAGCGGACGAAATGGAAGCGGAAGCGCGACCGGGCCGACCCGGAGGCAATGGCGATCCGCACGCCGGGGCAGCGCGGCTACGAGGATGCGGATTATGAAGACGAAGACTGAGGGACCGGAGAGCGGCGAGGGCTTTTTAGGGCGCTGGGCTCGGCTGAAGCGGACCAAGGCGGCGGAGGTTTCCGAGCCGGAGGTTGTGGGGGAGGCTTCGGTTGAGGGTGTCGGGGAGGAGCCGGAGCCGTTCGATCCGGCGTCGCTGCCGGCGTTGGATACGCTGGATGCCGTCAGCGACTATACGGCGTTCCTGAAACCGGGGGTGCCTCGGGAATTGCGGACTCTGGCATTGCGGCGGGCCTGGGCGACCGACCCGGCGATAACAGGGTACAAGACGCTGGCCGACTACGACTGGGACTTCAACGCGCCGGGCTATGGGGCGCTGCGGGTGACCGACAACGTCAAGGAACTGGCCGACCGGGTGTTCGGGATGCTCAAGGCGGAGGAGGAACCGAAGCCCGACGAGCCGGAGGTTCCGGAGGCTGAGGCTGCGGCGGTGGAAGTCGCGGCGGTCGAGCCTGGGCCGGAACCGGAGCGGCTTTCGGCCCCCGTCGAGGAACCCGTGGCGGAAGCGGCACCCGAGCCGCCGCGCCGGCGCCGTCATGGCGGAGCGGTGCCCAGCTTTTCCTGATGCGAGTGCCCGCGCAGGCTTGTTGATCCCGCGAAAAGTAGGTATGATTTTTTCTTGCCCTCAACGGCAGGAAGGATCGCATTCGTGCTGCACTGCAGCATGATAGTTGAAGTTTGAGACAGATGCTAACTTGTTTACTGGTGACGACTTGACCGCTGATATCGACGAAGCCGACCTGCTGCGGGCGCAATGCTACAGCCTGCTCGCACAACTCCTGGTCCGGCAGCCGGACGGGAACCTGCTGGCGCGAGTCGCGGCCCTGAAGGGCGACGACACGCCGTTCGGTGGGGCCCTGTCGCGATTGGCGGCGGCGGCAGCGCGGACCGGCGAGGCGGCTGCCGAGCGCGAATACTTCGCGCTGTTCATCGGCGTCGCGCGCGGCGAGCTGGTGCCCTATGCGTCGTTCTACCTGACCGGCTTCCTCAACGAAAAGCCGCTGGCGAAGCTTCGCGCCGACATGCAGGCGCTGGGCATCGCGCGGAAGACCGACGTGAAGGAGCCGGAAGACCATATCGCGTCGATCTGCGAGATGATGGCCGGCCTGATCGCTGGCAGCTTCGGCGCTCCGGCCGATCTGGCGGCGCAGCGCGGATTCTACGACAAGCATCTCGCTCCCTGGGCCGGGAAGTTCTTCGCGGACCTGGAAAAGGCGCAGGCAGCGGATCTTTACCGGCCGGTCGGCGAGATCGGCCAGCTCTTCCTTGCCATCGAGGCCGAAGCCTTCGGGATGACGGCCTGACTTGATTCTTAAACAACAACAATAAGGGAGACGGGGGATGGACGCGGAGAAGAAGAGAGCGGGGCTGGAACGCCGTGATTTCCTGCGCGTGATGGGGGCGGGCGCCGCCGGCGCCGCCGCCGCCGTTCCCCTGCTGGCGGCGGGTCCGGCCGCAGCGGTCGAGACGGCGGACCAGCGCGTCAAGCAGCGTTACCGCGAAACCGACCACGTCAAGAAATATTACGAAACCAACCGGTTCTAACGGGAGCGATTCGCCATGCTGGTCAAGAGGAAGCCTACGGCAGCGGGTCGTGGGACGGGGATGTTCGGCTCGGTCGCCGCTGCGGCGCCGATGGACCGGCGCGCTTTCCTGAAGCGTTCGGGGCTCGCTGCGGGAGGGCTGGCCGCCGCAGGGGCGGTTTCCTCCATGAGCATGGTCGGCAAGGCGGAGGCCGGGCCGACGGCTCCGGGGGTCGAGATCACCCGCAAGAAGAGCATCTGCACCCACTGCTCGGTCGGCTGCACGGTCACGGCGGAAGTCCAGAACGGCGTCTGGGTCGGCCAGGAGCCGAGCTGGGACAGCCCGATCAACAACGGCACCCACTGCGCCAAGGGTGCTGCGGTGCGCGAACTGGTCCACGGCGACCGCCGGCTGAAATACCCGATGAAGCTGGTGGACGGCCAGTGGACGCGGCTGAGCTGGGAAAAGGCGATCGACGAGATCGGGGCCAAGCTGCTGGAGATCCGCGAGAAATCGTCGCCGGAATCGGTGTTCTGGCTGGGCTCGGCCAAGTTCTCCAACGAAGGCGCCTACCTGTTCCGCAAGATGGCGGCGTTCTGGGGCACCAACACGGTGGACCATCAGGCGCGCATCTGCCACTCCACGACGGTCGCCGGCGTTGCGAACACATGGGGCTACGGCGCCATGACCAACAGCTACAACGACATCCATAACTCCAAGGCGATCCTGATCATCGGCGGCAATCCCGCCGAGGCCCATCCGGTTTCGTTGCAGCACGTGCTGCGCGGCAAGGAGATCAACAAGGCGCACCTGATCGTCGTCGATCCCCGCTTCACCCGCACGGCGGCCCACGCGACAGAGTATGTCCGGCTGCGGCCGGGCACGGATATTCCGCTGGTCTGGGGAATGCTCTGGCACATCTTCGAGAACGGCTGGGAAGACAAGACCTATATCGAGCAGCGCGTCCACGGCATGGACAAGATCCGCGCCGAGGTCAAGAAATGGACCCCGCAGGAGGTCGAGCGGGTGACCGGCGTGCCGGGCGACCAGGTCCGCAAGGTCGCGGAGATCATGGCGAAGAACCGGCCCTCGACGCTGATCTGGTGCATGGGCATCACCCAGCACACGGTCGGCACCGCCAATGTGCGGGCGCTGAGTATCCTTCAGCTCGCACTGGGGAATATCGGGGTCGCGGGCGGCTGCGCGAACATCTTCCGCGGGCACTGCAACGTCCAGGGCGCTACCGACTTCGGCTTGGACGTGACCTCGCTGCCCGCCTATTACGGCTTGACCGAGGGCGCCTGGAAGCACTGGTGCCGGGCCTGGGGCGTCGATTACGAGTGGATGAAGGGGCGCTTCGTGTCCCAGAAGTTCATGGAAACGAAGGGCATCCCGACGACCCGCTGGTTCGACGCCGTCCTGGCGAAGCCGGAGGACGTCGAGCAGCCGTCGCCCGTCAAGGCGATGATGGTGTTCGGCCACGGCGGCAACACCGTCACCCGCATGCCGGAAATGCGGAAGGGCCTGGAAGCGCTGGACCTGCTGGTGGTGGCGGACCCGCATCCGACGACCTTCGCGTCGGTCAGTGGGCGCAAGAACGGGACGTATCTGCTGCCGATCTGCACCCAGTTCGAGGCGAACGGGTCGCGCACGGCGTCCAACCGCTCGATCCAGTGGGCCGACCGGGTGGTGGAGCCGATCTTCGAGTCGAAGAACGACTACGACGTGATGTACGCGCTGGCGACCCGACTGGGCTTCGGCGCCGAGATGTTCAAGCGGATCAAGGTGGTCAACGGCCAGCCGGACCCGGAAGACATCCTGCGGGAAATCAACTACGGCTCGCTCTCGACCGGGTATTCGGGCCAGTCGCCGGAGCGGCTGCGGCTCCACATGGAGCATCAGGCCGATTTCGACCGGACGACGCTGAAGGCCTCGACCGGACCGTGCGCCGGCGAATACTACGGCCTGCCCTGGCCGTGCTGGGGCACGGCGGAGCTGAAGCATCCCGGCACGCATATCCTCTACGATACCTCGAAGCACGTGATGGAAGGCGGCGGCACCTTCCGCGCCCGGTTCGGCGTGGAGAAGGACGGCGCGAACCTGCTGGCCGAAGGATCGTGGTCCGTGGGGTCGGAGATCGAGGACGGCTATCCCGAATTCACCTATGGGATGCTCAAGAAACTGGGCTGGCACACCGACCTGACCGACGCGGAGCGGACGGTGATCGAGAAGATCGGCGGGGCGAACCCGGACGGCGTCAGCTGGGCGACCGACCTGTCGACCGGCATCATCCGGGTGGCGCTGAAGCACGGCTGCTCGCCCTTCGGCAACGCCAAGGCGCGGGCGGTGGCCTGGAACCTGCCGGACCCGGTGCCGGTCCATCGCGAGCCGATCTATACGTCGCGGCGCGATCTGGTGGAGCAGTACCCGACGCTGGACGACCGGCGCGACTTCCGCGTCGCGCATTTGGGCAAGAGCATCCAGGCGAAGGACGTGACCAAGGACTTCCCGATCATCCTGACGTCCGGCCGGCTGGTCGAGTACGAGGGCGGCGGCGAGGAGACCCGGTCCAACAAGTGGCTGGCCGAGCTTCAGCAGGACATGTTCGTCGAGGTCAACACCCAGGACGCGGCGCGGCTTGGCGTCAAGGACGGCGGTCAAGTCTGGGTCCACGGACCGGAAGGCAACAGCAGGGCACGGATGAAGGCGCTGGTGACCGACCGCGTCGGGCCGGGCGTCGCGTTCATGCCCTTCCACTTCGCGGGCTTCTGGGAAGGGGAGAGCCAGCGTTCGGCCTATCCGCCCGGAACCGACCCCATCGTGCTGGGAGAGTCGGTCAACGCGCTGACGACCTACGGCTACGACCCGGTGACCTACATGCAGGAAACCAAGTGCACGCTTTGCCGGATCGTCGCGGCTTGAG
>NZ_JCACHA010001086.1:0-5612 GCF_059503625.1 Skermanella sp. | reverse complement strand
GCGCCACATCAGGTTCGCCATGCAGGCAGGCGACCGGGCGGCGACCCTGACGCAGCGCCTGCTGGCTTTCGCCCGGCGCCAGCCGCTGGCGCCGACCAGCCTGAACCTCAACGCGCTGGTCGGCGGCATGCAGGAGCTGCTCCAGCGCTCGGTCGGCGAGGCGATCCAGGTCGAAGCCGTCCTGGCCGGCGGTCTCTGGCGCACCTGGGCGGACGCCAATCAGGTGGAGAACGGCCTGCTCAACCTTGCGATCAACGCCCGCGACGCCATGCCGTCGGGCGGCAAGCTGACCATAGAGACCGCCAACAGCCACCTGGACGATGCCTATGTCAGCGGGCAGCTGGGACTTCAACCGGGGCAATACGTGCTGCTGTCGGTCACGGATACCGGTTCGGGCATGCCGCACGACGTCCTGAACCGGGCGTTCGAACCGTTCTACACGACCAAGCCGATCGGCCAGGGAACCGGCTTGGGCCTCAGCCAGCTCTATGGTTTCGCACGCCAGTCCGGCGGCCATGTCGCGATCTATTCGGAAGAAGGGCACGGCACGACCGTCAAGCTGTACCTTCCCCGCCACCACGGCATCCTGGAGACGGCGGATGCCGTGCCCGCGCTGCCGGAGCCGGCCACCGCCAACGAGGGCGAAACCATCCTGGTGGTGGAGGACGAAGGTCTTGTCCGCATGCTGATGGTGCAGACGCTGGAGGACAAGGGCTACCGGGTGATCGAAGCGCACGACGCCCAGGCTGCCATGCGGATACTGGAATCCGAAATGAAGGTCGACCTGCTGGCGACCGATGTCGGGCTACCCGGCATGAACGGCCGGCAACTGGCGGAAGCCGCACGGGCCTTGCGGCCGAACCTGAGCGTGCTGTTCCTGACCGGATATGCCCACAACGCGGCGCTCGGCGACGAGCCGCTGGGTCCCCGCACCCAACTGATCAGCAAGCCCTTCGCGGTGAAGACCCTGCTGACGAAGATCCGCACCATGCTGGAGGGTGCCTCGGGTTAGGCCGGTCAGACGCTCGCGGGTTTCCACTTCCCCGGCAACTGATCCGCCGCCTCGACCATTCCCAGGTCGCGGAGGAAGGCTTGGCGATGGCGCACCATGCGGCTGGCGATGGCGGCCTCCGCAACGCTGCCACCCAGGAGCTTGCCGTCGGGACCGCGCAGATGTTCGACCACGCTGTCGAGCAGCGCGCCGTCCGCTTCGGGACATTTGCGGTCGAGCGGGTGGTCGCGCTTCAGCTCGAACAGCAGGCGTTCCACCAGCACGGTCCGGCAGCCCTCGCCCGCACCGCGCTGGATCAGATCCCCGACCTTGGCCAAGTTGGGGTTGAGCCGCGCCGGATCGCTGCGGCCATGGAGGAAATCGGCCAGCGCGCAGAGCGATTCCGCCAGGTTGGCGTGGGAGCCCAGCAGGTCCTTGACCATCTCGGGAGTTACCAGCGCATCGGCGATCACGCCTTCGAACAGGGATACCAGTTCGGAGTCCATGTCCTCGGTGATCATCTGCAGCAGCATCTCCATCTTGCCGCCGATCGATCCGTAGCCCATCAGGTACTGGCCCAGCAGGCAGAGCATCGTGAAGGCATAGTCGTCGGGTCCGACATGGGCATGGATGCGGCGGCTGACATGGTCGAGATTGGCCTTGTCGAAACGCGGCAGCCGGCGGCGCTCGGCATAGAAGTCCCTGGCCCTCGTCATGCCCTTGTGGATCAGGCCCTCGATGTGGCGGATGCGGTCCTTGGCCGGCATGTTGAATTCGTTCGCCTGCGCCATCGCGACCTGACTGGCTGCCGTGCTCATCATGTTGCCGGACTCGGACAGCTTCCGCAGATAGGTCCAGTTGTGCAGCAACTCGGTCGCGGTGACCTGATACTTGTCGAGGAACAGGCGGAAGAGCCGGCCCATGATCATGCGGCTCTCGAGCGTATAGAGGTCGGCCGGCTCCTCGCAGACCACCGACCGCTCGACCCGGCCCTTGACCACCATCGCCTTCTCCTTGACGGGCGCCCGGGCCTCGTGAAGGATCTCCGTCCGCGTCGTGAAGCCGGTCAGCATGGTGCGGTTGCGCACCACCCTGATTTCCTCGTTTCCCGGCTCGGACAGCAGCCGGCGGCCGATCGCTATCGCATCCTCCTCTTCCGGAACGATGCAATGGATCAGCCAGCGGCCTTCATGGCAGACCAAAGTCTCATAACTGAACTGACGATTCTTGACCATGCATCCTACCCACCAGACCGTCCGGCATGACGTTCGCTGCGAAGACTATTGAATAGTGGGATTATTTTCGGAAGCGTTAACGAGACACTACCGCATACATGGTTCTTCAGAATCTTTCCATTCCAGGCAAAGACAAGGTCGTGATGCGGACGCCGTCAGCCCGCCTGATCCGCCGGTACCACGAAGCTGTCCAGCACCTTCTTGATGCCCGACTGCTCGAACTCGATCTCCAGCTTGTCGCCGTCCGAAGCGCGGACCGTTCCGTAGCCGAACTTCTGGTGGAAAACGCGGGCGCCGCGCGTGAACGCCTTGTCCGGACGCCCGCGCGGCGCCACTTCGAAGGCGCTGCCCTCGATCACCGGCCCGGGTGCCTGACGCTGCGGCCGGGGCTTGAACCCGCCTCCGCCGAAGCCGCCTCCCCCGCCGAAGCCGCCGAAACCTTGCTGCGGCGCCGACGACAGACCGACCGCCGCTTCCGCGTCGATATGCTCTTCGGGAAGCTCGGAGACGAACCGCGACGGGATCGCGGTGACCCACGATCCATGCATCCTGCGGTTCGCCGCGTGGCTGACATGGGCGCGAAGGCGCGCGCGGGTCAGGCCGACATAGGCCAGCCGCCGTTCCTCCTCCAGACCGGCTATGCCGGTATCGTCCATCGACCGCTGGCTCGGGAACAATCCGTCTTCCCAGCCGGGCAGGAAGACGTAGTCGAACTCCAGCCCCTTGGCGCCGTGCAGGGTCATGACGCTGACCATCTCGCTGCCGCTTGCTTCGGCATTGTCCATGACGAGGCTGACATGCTCCAGAAAGCCGGCCAGGTTCTCGAACTCGCCCAGGGCGACGATCAGTTCCTTCAGGTTCTCCAGCCGTCCCGGAGCTTCCGGCGTCTTGTCCGCTTTCCACATGTCGGTATAGCCGGATTCGTCCAGCACCGTCTGGACGACTTCGGTATGCGGCCGGGTCGCCAGCAGCATCCGCCAGCGGTCGAAGTCCGTCATCAGGTTGCGCAGGGTGACCCGCATCTTGGGCTTCAGCTCGTCGGTATCGACGAGCAGCCACGTCGCCTCGGTCAGCGGGATGCCGCGCGCGCGGGCAAGCTGATAGAACTGCTGGATGGTCGCGGGTCCGACGCCGCGTTTAGGGGTATTGATGATCCGCTCGAACGCGAGATCGTCGTCCGGCTGGACCATTATCCGCAGGTAAGCCATCGCATCGCGGATTTCCTGACGCTCGTAGAAGCGCGGTCCGCCGATCACCCGGTACGGCATGCCCAGCGTGATGAACCGTTCCTCGAACTCGCGGGTCTGGAAGCCGGCGCGGACCAGCACCGCGATCTGGCTCAGCGAGACCTTGGCGCGCTGGAGCGCCTCGATCTCCTCGCCGATCCAGCGGGCTTCCTCCTCGCCGTCCCACAGCGCGCGAACCTTGACCGGCTCGCCCTGGACCGCCTGGGTCCACAGCGTCTTGCCTAGCCGGCCCTGGTTGTTGGAGATGACTCCGGCGGCCGCCGCCAGGATATGCCCGGTCGAGCGGTAGTTCTGCTCAAGGCGAATGATCTTGGCGCCGGGAAAATCCGTTTCAAAACGAAGAATATTTCCGACCTCTGCGCCACGCCAACCATATATCGACTGATCATCGTCGCCGACACAGCAGATGTTTTTATGTTTTTGCGCCAGAAGCCTCAGCCATAAGTACTGAGAGACGTTTGTGTCCTGGTATTCGTCCACCAGCAAATAACGGAAGCGCTGCTGATATTCAAGCAATACATCTGGATTGCTTTGGAACAGGGTGATGTTATGCAGCAGCAGGTCGCCGAAGTCGCAGGCGTTCAGGCTGGCAAGGCGCTCCTGATAGGCGCGGTAGAGCTGGACGACCTTGCCGCCGGCCATGTCGCCGCCGTCTTCCCGCTTCAGCTTGTCCGGCGTCAGGGCGCGGTCCTTCCAGCGCTCGATGACGCTCAGGACGGCGCGCGCCGGCCACTTCTTGTCGTCGATGCCCTCGGCCTTCAGCAATTGCTTGATCAGCCGGATCTGGTCGTCGCTGTCCAGGATCGTGAAGTTGCTCTTCAATCCGACCAGTTCGGCATGCCGGCGCAGGATACGGGCTGCCAGCGCGTGGAAGGTCCCCATCCACCAGCCCTCGGTCGGAGCGCCGATCAGAGCCCCGACCCGGTCGCGCATCTCGCGCGCCGCCTTGTTGGTGAAGGTGACCGCCAGCATCTGGAACGGCGATGCCCGCCGTGTCATCAGAAGGTGGGCGAGCCTTGTCGTCAGCACGCGGGTCTTGCCGGTGCCGGCCCCCGCCAGCACCAGCACGGGACCGTCGAGCGTTTCGACCGCCTCGCGCTGAACCTCGTTCAGGCCGGACAAATAGGGGTAACGCTGCGCGGCCGGCATCGCCGAAGGGGCGGGAGCGGGCACGGCATCGTTCAGCGGGTCGTCATAATGGAACGGATCGGACATGGGCAGGACTATACTCCGCCGGCGAGGGGAGATTAAAGGCTTGTTCAGACAGGACGCTTATCAAGGTGGATGCAGGCGGAAGGTGCCGCCACTTTGTTATCAAAAGGGGTGCGTCGCTCTCGACCGGACACCGCGACGCGTGATAGAACATAAATTGAAAGCCTGACCGGAGCCGCACATGCCGTCCTTGCGCCTGGATGACGACCAAACGATTCAAGCCATCGGGATTCTCGCCGACGTTCTGGATCGCTTCAGCGGAGTGACTTCGCTGGAATGTACGCTGGTTTCCAAAGCCCTGCGGCAGGTCCAGCAGACCCGCTCCCAGATCGGCATGGATTTCGCCTCGCGAGCCTTCGCGACCCTGGAACCGGAGATCCGCCGCCAGATCGCCGACGATGCGACCGATGCCGCGATGGAAGCGACCGGCGAACTGAAGCTGCCGAAGCTCCGCGCGCCTCGCCCCATCAACCCGGCGCCGACCGGCCTGCTGGGCGCCATCAACAATCGCGGCGCATCGAGGAACCGCAAGCCGTCCTGAGCGGGACGGTGCCTCCGTGCTCCGATATCAGGTGGAACTACTGCCGGAGTCTTCCGCCACCACGCGATTGCGGCCGGTGCGCTTGGCGGCGTAGAGCCCGGCATCGGCGCGCCTGATCAGCTCCCCCACCGGTTCGCCCGGAACGTAGCGGGCCACGCCCACCGACAGGGTGATGGTGCCGAGCGTGATGTTCTTCGACCGGTTGACCACCCGCTTCGACGCGACGGCGGTACGGATCTGTTCCGCCACGCGCACCGCGTCGGAGATGCGGACGCCCGGCAGGAGGACCGCGAACTCTTCCCCGCCATAGCGGACCGCCGTGTCGGACGACCGGATGCATTCCTTCACGGTACGCGCCACCAGCGCCAGCACATGGTCGCCGATCG
>NZ_JCACHA010001085.1:0-5614 GCF_059503625.1 Skermanella sp. | reverse complement strand
CCAAGAAGATGTTTTTTTACTGAGGAGACTCCCTATGCAAGGTTTTGGCGTTCACACCAGCCTCTGGTCGCTCGACTGGACGCGGAAGGCTGCCGAGCTGGCGATCCCGGAAGCCGCGCGCTACGGCCTCGCCTTCGTCGAGATCGCCTTGCTCGATCCGCCGGCCGTCGATGCCGAGCACACGCGAGCGCTGCTCGACAAGCACGAGATGATCGCCGTGTGCTCGCTGGGCCTGCCGGACGACAGCCGGCCGACCAACAACCCGGACAAGGCGCTGGAATTCCTCAAGATGGCGCTGGACAAGACGGCGGCGACGGGAGCCAAGGCGCTGAGCGGCGTCGTCTACGGCTCGATCGGCGAGCGGACCGGCAAGGCGCCGACGCAGGGCGAGCTGGATGCGGTCGCGTCCGTGATGGAGAAGGCGGCGGCCCATGCCCGCAAGCTGAACCTGGAGATCGGGCTGGAGGCGGTCAACCGCTACGAGAACCACATGCTCAACACGGCGGACCAGACCGTTTCGATGGTGGAACGGATCGGCGCTGGCAACATCTTCGTCCACCTCGACACCTATCACATGAACATCGAGGAAAAGGGACTCGCCAACGGCATCCTCCGCGCCCGCGAGCACCTTAAGTACATCCACCTGTCGGAAAGCGACCGGGGCGTGCCCGGCACCGGCACCGTCGCCTGGGACGAGGTGTTCGGAGCGCTGGCGGCCATCGGCTTCAAGGGCGGCATGGCGATGGAAAGCTTCATCGAACTGCCGCCGCAGATCGCGTCGGCCCTGTCGGTCTGGCGTCCGGTCGCGCGCGACCGTCAGGAAGTGCTGGACGACGGGTTGCCGTTCCTCCGCAACAAGGCGCGGCAGTACGGGCTGATCTGAGCGGGCTGATCTAGGCAGCTCGCGGCGGCCGGGTGCGGAGCAGGGCGATTGCGAAGCCGGACGCCGACAGCACGGTGACCGTCAGGAACGCCGCGTAAGCGGCGTCCGCCCCTCCGGCATCGCGCAGGAGGGAGACGATGACGGGCGCCAGCGCCAGGGCGAGCACGGCGGGCGTCTGGAGGATGCCGGTAAGGGCGGCATAGCGGGCACGGCCGCCGATTTCCGCGATGGCGATGCCCCGCGCGATCGTCATGATGCCGTTGCCGGCGCCGTAGACTACCCCAAAGGCTATCAGCCCTGGGGTGGAATGCGGCAGCGCCCACAGCATGACGGACGAGACCAGCAGCATCGACACCGTGCTCAGACCGGCGCCGAATGCCGTGGCCTTCGATCCCAGCGCCATCAGGCAGGCGCGTCCCAGCAGTTGGGAAGGGCCGACGACGGCGAAGATCGCGGCCAGCGTGGTAGGCGGTATCCCCTCGGCGGCGAGCAGCGGGACGAAGTGGAAGGTGACGCCGGAAAGATACGCCGAGCCGGCGGTGAACCACAGCGCCAGCCCCAGCCAGATGCGCGGACTGAGGCCGGTGGGCGGCGGTGCGTCGCTGGCCGCTTCGGCATGTTCGACCGAATCCGCTCCGCCGTTCCCGGTCGGGACGAGCAGCGCATGCAGGATCATCGGAACAGCAAGGTTGATCGCGGCCAGACACAGCACCGCCTGACGCCATCCCAGCAGCTCGACGAACAGTTGAGTGCCGGGGACGAAGACCGTTCCGGCAAGGCCGCCGAGCAGCGTGATCGCCCCGACGGAGCGCCGGAAGTCCAGCGCCTTCCGCTGGGCGACGACCGTGAAGGCCGGCTCGTAGAGGACGAAGGCCTGCGCCACTCCCATGAGCACCCAGGCGGCCATGAGCTGCCAGGGCTCGTTGACCGACGACCACGCCAGGATCGAGACCGCGACGCCAAGCGACCCGACGGTCATGGACAGGCGGCCGCCATGCCGCTGCATCCAGAAACCCGCCAGCGGCGCGCAGATCGCCTGGGCGATCAGGCCGAATGCCGGGGCCATGTAGGCGGTCGTCCGCGCCCAGCCGAGTTCACCGATCATCGGGTCGATCACGAGCGGGAAGGTGTAGAACGTCGTGCCCCAGGAAATCAGCTGGCCTATGGCAAGGGCGAGGACCAGCACCCAGCCCCGCCCTGGTGCGGCGTTGCCCGCCGTCGTTGTCGCCATCGGCCTCTCCGGTTTTCTCGACTGCTACCGGCTAAAGGTTTAGGGGCACGCGAGGCGTCAGGCGAGAAAATAGAGAGCGATGGGCAGCAGGCCGAAGTAGCTCCAGACGGCGATGAAGATCCAGGGCGTGTGCTTGGCGAAGATCGTGCCCTGCTGAAGCCGCGTTTCCGGAGCAAGGTCCCGCTCGCCCACCAGGGGCTCGGAGGCGGACGTCAGGTAATAGCCTTCCATGCTCGGATCGCGCTGGAGAAGGTCGAACTGCCGCCGGTGCCACTGCTCGATCACGATATAGGCAGCCCGCATGCCGGGCAGGGCGCTGAACGACAGGATGATGCCGAGCAGCGCCAAACACGGCGGAAAGAGAAGGGTGAAGACGTTATGCCACTGCCCGATCAGCCCGCTCATCGCGGAGGCATAGGCGATCAGCAGGAACGACTGAGACGTCATGAAGGAACCGAGCCGGTTGCCCAGCAGCTCGCTCTGGAACTTGATCTCGGCGCGGTAGTATCGAAGAAGATCGGCGTTGGAATCCGGCAAGGGTGGAGCCTCGGGTCGTAGTTCTAATCTGCTGTCGTTGGGCTTAGAACCGACGAGCAGGCGGAAAATTCCGCGGCTGTCCCGGTTTGCTTTATCTCGGGTCTCCGACTGCTCACGCCATTCCCCCAAGGATCACGCAGCGCAGGTTGATGAAAGTCTTGCTGGGAGGGTCGACCCAGCGGTATCGGGAAAAGCAGGCGTGGGTCAGGCCGTCGGGCGATGACAGCGGGAGGATCGTTCCGGGATCGACGCGGACCCATAGGTCGTCGATCTCGATCTCATGGCCGGTTTTGGCGGAATACCGATGACCGACGCGCCGGCAATCGCCGTCGTTGCAGCAGGAAACGCCGCTTGGGGTCCGAAGACCCGAGTACCAGTCATGGGCCGCAGCGGGGCTTGCGACAAATGGGACGATCAGCAGGGAGATATGAACCGGGTTCAGCTTCATGACGTCGCTCCCCATTTATCCATCGTGGATCATGGCGGCTGCGTACTGAACGGTCCATAAAAAAAGGCCGGTGGAAAACCACCGGCCCAAGTCTAGGGAGGAAGTGCGTAAACCGCATGCTCCTTATATTATTGGCGTTCGTCGCCCATCTGGGCTACAAACTGGGATACTAACTGGTCTACGAGGTCGCTCATGAAATATCTGGATCTCAGGGGTTCAAACTACAGGTATTACCGCCGCGTTCCGAAAGCCGTCCGGGCACATTCGGACTGGGCTGGAAGGACGTTCGTAAAGGAGTCCCTCAGGACAGGCGATCTCCGAACCGCTGAACGGCGGTATGCTGCCGTACATGCTCGCGTCGAGGCCGAGTTTGAGAAGATCGAGCAAGAACTCCAGGCCGGGGACCAGCCGAAGCAGATCTGGCTGATGAAGGACGACGAAATCCGCCAACTGGTCTGGGCGGCCCTATACCTATGGAGCCGAAGCGAGGGAAAGGACCGGCCACCGACGCCCGAGGAGTTCCTCAATTTCATGGAGGAGGGCGGCAACACCAAGTTCTCGCCGCACCTCATCCAGCGGATCCAGGCAATGGTCCCACGATGGGCTGAGGTGCAGGCAAACGTGGATGCTGCCGTCCGGCCGTTCACTGACAATCCCGACGACAACCGGTTCCAACGCACCGCCGAGGACGTAGCGATGGCGTACGAGCAATACCGAGAGCCACTGCCCTTGCCCCCCGTCACCATGGCCGCGTTGACCGACTCCTATCTCCAGCACCCGGATCGGCAGCGGCTCGACGACGCGGCCCGCCGAGGCTACGTTGCGGCCAGCGAGATGCTGCGGGAGGTGATCGGTCCCGAGCGTTATGCCCACACAATCACGCGGTCCGACCTACGGCACTTTCAGGACGTGGTACTCGCCCTCCCGCCCAACGCCAAGAAGCGGCCCGAGTACCAGGACGTGCCATTCGCGGAGATAGCTGCCGACGCCAAGGCAAGGAGAGCCAAAGGGGATAAATTGCCGAGCCTTCGGCCGGAGGTCGCCAACAAGTACCTTTCTGCCGCGACCAGGATTTTCGCCTATGCGGTCCGGGAGAATATGATCGACCGCACGCCGGCCGAGGGCCTCGTGATCCGGACCTCCGGTTCAACCCGTACCGCGTTTACCCTGCCCCAACTCCGCCGGATGTTCCATCAGAACTACCCGCTGGTCGGCAATACTTGGATACCGCTGGTTGCCCTGTTACAGGGCATGAGGGGCAACGAAATTGCTCAGATGGATCTGACGGATGTCCGGCAGGTCAACGGTGTCTGGTGCTTTCACATCTCGGTTTGGAGCGAGGACGAGGACGGTACCCGGACCCGGAATGGCAAGTCCGTGAAGAACCGGCCAAGCGAACGGGTTGTACCTATTCACAAGAGGCTGATCCAGTTGGGCCTCCTCAACCATGTCGCCGAACGCCGGAGACTGGGTTCCGTCAAATTGTTCGACGTGGCCTTATGGGGGGACTCGTACTGGGACTCGGTCCGCACCGCCATGTACAAACTCATGGACGAGGCCGGCATCCGGACCGAGCACACGACCTTCCACTCGTTCAGACATGCCTGGAATACCTACATGAAGGACGCCGGAGCCGACCACCTGCACCGGCTTTTCATGGGCGGCTGGAGCATGCCAGACAACCAGGGCGACAGTCGGTACCTGTCCTGGATGGCGGTCGAACGGCTCCAGGAAACCCTGGATAAGTTGGATTTCGATTTGCCACTGTTCGAGAGGATCACTACAACGGCCTGACACAGTTGCTCAATAAGAGTCAGGGGCACGAGCCTAATTACGGTTTTATTGATCGGTGCGGGTGACTCGACCGACCCAACCGGCTGAGACTTCTAGTCGCCTTCCAATCGCATCCAGCGATAAGCCTTCCGCCCGTAGCCGGCGAGCTTTGCCTATGATGACCTCTCGATTGGCAACGGGCTTGCCTGCCTTGGACCGGAGCCTTCCACGCTCGCGGTCGACCATCAGGTTTGCGATTACGGCACCTGCGTCCTCAGGGCGTCCAGCCTCTATCCACGGCGTCAGGACTGCGGCTATTATTGACCCGCCGAGGCCGGTTGTTTTCCGAATGGCATGCCGCCCCATCCCGGTACGGGCTAGACCGATGATCTTCTCGGCTAAAATCGGCGTGAGCACACTGGGGGTTCGCCGGGCCGGTCTAGCAGCCGGGACCACACCTGTTGAGGACATTGGTGTTTGTGGCCCAAATGCGTTCCGAGCCGCGGCTTGGATCGCAACCAAGGCCGCATCCCGAGCCTGCTCGATCACCTGAACTGCGGCAGCGACCTTGGCGTCGAGGGTCACCAAGTTGGAAACCACAAGAGCATCGAAGCGGGCTTCAAACTCTTGGTTCCCCTCCCTCAGCCGATCAGCGGCAAGTCGAAGCCGCTCATGGTACTTCAAGTCGATCCGAATAGAAAAGGGTGGGTTCGGTATAGCTCGTCCTCCGCCATAGCCTGCT
>NZ_JCACHA010001084.1:0-5622 GCF_059503625.1 Skermanella sp. | reverse complement strand
TGTCTAGCCTCTGAGATAGACTTAGGCCCGCTCTCATGCCCCGAGAGCGGGCCTTGTTCTGCGCTACGACAGCACCCGATACACGACGGCGATCAAGCCGGACGCTACCCAGAGCGCCGCCAGCGCCGCTAAGATCGTTGCAATGCCTCGTTGCACGATCTTTTCCATGGAGTTAAACCACGAGACAACTGGCTTGATTACCGAGGCACCAGGGCGGGAGGCGCGACTCTTTCACAGCGGATTGAATGACGATCTCGATCGTGCGCTCCCAGTATCCGCTTCGCTCCTTCCGAGCCCGTCGACCCAAGTCCAATAGGCGTTCCAAGCGCCTGCTTTCATCGGGTGCAGCTCTTCTGACAAGTTCGGCTAAACAATCCAAGTGGATCTCGGTCGGATGGGGCTCGATTGCTGCTTCGGGATGGCTCTTAGTAGAAAAACTGGTTTGAGGGCTACGTGTCATATCTGCCCATCCAGCCGAGCAGGTCCAGAGCACTGCCAACCCTACCAGAATTGTCGCCATGCCTCGCTGCACGAGCTTTTCCATGTGGCACTAACAGGCATGCAGGCACGGTGTTCCTCTGGCAAATAGGAGCAATAGGACGTTAAAGACGGCGATATTCTGACCAATTTGCGTATGCCCATCGATATTAGTGATGACTGATACAATGGTCCGTTGAGGGTGAATTCTCCGGGTTCGACGCCTCCCGAGATAAACTAGACCCGCTCTGTACCACTCTGGAGCGGGTCTTCTCCTTTGCTACAACAGCAATCGTAGCGCGGCTATAATGCCAAAGAAAAACATTAAGCCAATTTCGAACAGTATAAGCACTATGAGGGCTCGGACAATCCTCATGTTCGGTAATACGCTTTCCGCATAGAGGCTTTCTTCTGATTGATTCGCTGAAAAGTGGCTGAAAAATCGATTGAAGAATGACACCGCCCCGCCGAGGTCCCTACATCATCGACATGTCAGGCAGGATTTTTGTCGCTCCGCATCACTCGACCGAGGAGTTGGAGCGCCGCTACAAGGCCGCGATTGACGGCATTGAACGCGGACACCTTCACATCATCTGGCTTCTCAGCCAGGGGCGTTCGGCGAAATTCGTGGCAGAGGTCACGGGTTACACACCAACCTGGGTCAGCAAGATCCTGTGGCGCTACAACGACCACGGCCTCGCGGGGCTCGGTGATGGTCGCCTGGACAATCCCGGCGCCGCCCCGCTGCTTGAGCCGGCCCAGATGGAGGAGTTGCGCGAGCTGGTCAGCGAGCCGCCGCCCGACGGCGGGTTGTGGACCGGGCGCAAGGTGGCGTGCTGGATCGCCGGGCGGATCGGGCGCACGGTATCACCGCAGCGCGGGGTCGAATACCTGCGTCGCCTGGATCTAACGCGTCAGGTGCCGCGGTCGGCCAATCCCAAGGCGAGCTTGTACGAGCAGGCGCGGTTTAAAAAAAGCTCCAGGCCCGCGTCAGCGAGCTCCAAGGCTCCGACACAGCGATCCCGGTCGAAGTCTGGGCGTTCGATGAACACCGCCTCGGATTGAAACCGATCCTGCGCAAGGTCTGGGCGCCACGTGGCTGCCGTCCAACCGCCAGCGGCCATCACCGATACCAGTGGCTTTATCTGTACGGCTTCGTCCGGCCCGCCACGGGCGAGGTCGTGTGGTTCATCGCCGATGGCGTCAACACCGCGCTGTTCAGCGCGCTCCTGGCGTCGTTCGCCGCCGAGGCGGGCGCCGGCCCCGACAAGCGCGTCATTTTGGTGCTCGACGGCGCGGGCTGGCATGTCGCCAAGGATTTGGTGGTTCCGGAAGGCGTTGAACTGATGTTCCTGCCACCGTACTCGCCACAAATCCAGCCCGCCGAACGCTTGTGGCCTTTGACGAACGAGCCTATCGTCAATGAATACTTTGATACGCTGGAGGAACTCGATGAGGTTCTTGCCCAGCGTTGCCGTATCCTCGCCGACGACCCCGATCAGATCAAAGCACACACCCTCTTCGAATGGTGGCCGCATCATAATTAGGAAGCGCTGCAAACTTGCCTAAAGCATTTGGCGTCAGCCTGTTCACGCGGAAAGCGTATAATCCTCCGCCCAACTCTCTTTCAGCCGGGCGATGACCGCGGGCGACAGGTTGGGCGCATCCTTGCCAAGCAGCACACTCAGCGCCTCCTGGAAATCACCGGCCGAAACCCCGCGCAGGTACAGGATCGGCAGCAGGGCGTCGAGACTGGTTGTCCGCCGAGCCCAGCGTGGCAGCAAGGCTGAGCTGAACCGGATGCGCTCGGCTGCCGGGCCGGGAGCGCGATCACGGACCTTGATCCGCTGGACCTCGACCGGCCCGATCCCGGTCTGGATTATGCGTTCCGGCCCATAGCCATGCCGGACCAGCCGGTCCCGGCCATCAGCCAGCTTCAGGTCTTTGCCGGCAGCCAGGAAAGCCGCAACCTCGGCTTCGATGGCCTGCTCCAACAACTGGCGGGCTCCCGATCGGAGAAGGGCCGTCAGGGGATCATCGATTTCTTCGGGCTGGCGAAGCCAGACAATGCTGTTATCTTCCGTCATGGCGTAGCGCTCCCTCGTGGAGGTTCTGGCAGGCGTCAAGCACCTACCTCGTTACGCCACCTTCCTCACCTCGTCATCACCCAGTTTCCGCCATAGCTCTTTGAGCACACGGTCGAGTTTGCTGCCGGGCACTCCTGGCGGTTGCTCAGGCTCAGGAAGCGGTGCAGTGATTGAAACCCCTCAGGAAGGAAGCCGATGCTGACGTGGCGCATCAGCGCATTTTCCGTAAAGTCCGTTCTAAAGGCATGCAGATCGCTGTTTTTCCAGAGCCGCCACTGCAGCGCATGTTGCTATTCGGGTTGTCGCAGGTTGCTATTGTCGATGAGTTCATCCTGATCGTCGGCAATTGAGGATGGGCGCGGCCATTCCTGCTGTATGAACTGCTCCAGCACCTCGGCTATTGTTTTGATCTCCTGACTGGCCGTGCTCCAGCGCTGGGCGGAAAGCGCCTGGCTCTTCTGTTCCGCCGACGCGGCCAATCGCTGGCACAGCGCCGCCCGTTCGTTGAGCGCGCGAAGTGCGATTGCCAGCGCCTGCTCCATCATCCGGAACTGCGCCTCGTCCATGTCAGGACCGGCATAGCGGTGGCCGATGTGGCAGGTGTAGTAGGGCAGCGAGTCCATCCTGGACTCCTTCAGCGCCCCGCCGCATTCCGGACAGGTCAGCGCCACCGGATCGCCCAGTTGATAATCGTCCTCCACCTCGGTTCCTTCCTTGACGGGTTGGGGTTGCACCGGCCTCACGGAAACCGGTGTCGCTGCTGCGGGTGTTCGGCTCCCGACCAACCGGACCAGAAGGCCGGGCATCTCGCTGGCAGGCACGCAGTAATCCACCGACACGCTCGAAAGTGCCGTGCGCGGCATGCTTGGATACTGCGCGTCTTTCGGATCCTGCACCACGGTTGTACCGCCCCCGCGCTTGATCGCGCTGAACCCGGCGGTGCCGTCGCCCAGCATGCCGGACAGGATCACCCCGATGACCGCCGGGCCATAGGCTTGCGCAGCGGAGCGGAACAGCGGGTCCACCGCCGGGCGGGTGCCATTCTCGCGCGGGCCGCGGGAGATCCGCAGGTATCGCCGCATTACCAGCAGATGATGGTCGGGCGGGGCGACAAAGATGCGCCCCGGCTGGAGCGGATCGCCGTCAGTGGCCCAACTGGCGGACAGCGAACCAAGCCGGCTAAGCAATTCCGGCAACAGGCTTTGCCGGTTACCCAGATGCAGGACGACGCACACGGCGGCGCTAAGCTCGCGCGGCAGACCGCTGACCAGTTCCTGGAGGGGCTCCACCGCACCGGCGGATCCGCCAACTACGATAACGCTTCGACATTCCATGCCGGCTCAACAGGCGAAAAGCAATTTCAGTCAAACGCTGGAAAAACGGATGCCAGCTTCCGGATTTTTCCGGAGAAATGGTCTACGCAGCCGGGGCTGGTGTGCGTAACACTTCCCATCATCACATGCACCGTGCCTGTTCTCAGCTGAATCTTCCGAGGATGAAGTCGGACTGGTTCTTGACGGTGCGGTAGCACTCGCACGCTGACAGCTCCAGGGCGTCCCGGTTCAGAATGGTGATGTGGCCGCTGGCGTAGTGGATGATGCCGGCTTTCTGAAGGGCACTGGCCGCTATCGTCACGCCCGAGCGACGCACGGCCAGCATGACGGAGAGGTATTCGTGGGTCAGGGGAAGCTGGTCACCGTCCGCCCGATCGTGCGTCATCAGAAGCCAGCGTGCCAGTCGTTCATCAATGTGGTGCATGGCGTTGCAGGCGGCGGTCTGGGAGACCTGGAGCAGGAATGCCATCGTGTAGCGGTGCAAAGCGGCGGACAGGGCGCGGCTCCGGACGGCTGCTTCCCGGAATGCCGCGACTTCCATGCGCCATCCGGCACCGGGGATCTGGACCACGCATTCCTGGGTCACTGTATCGACGCCGAGGAAGACGTGAATGCCGACCATGCCCTCCCGACCGATCATGCCGACTTCCACCGAGCCGCCGCCTTCCAGGAGAGCGAGCATCGAGGCAACGCCCTGGTCCGGGAAGTAGACATGCCGGATCGGTTCGTCCGGAACAATCAGCGTCTTCTTCAAAGGTAGTTCAGTGGACTGAAGATAAGGTCTCAGAAGTCCAAAATCCTCAACCGGCAACGATGAAAGTATTTCATTGCGAATGGTCGATTGATCTGGACTGGTCATGTCAAACTCCCACAGCACCGGGGCGGGAGCGCGCGCATCTCTCAGTCATCTGCAACCAAAGACCAACCAGATGATAGAGAATACATTATCATATAATAAGCCTTCAACGGTACGGTTTCGTACACCAATCGTGTTTTTGCCGGTGCAATAATGCCATTCTCCTTCTCGGCTGTACGGCAGGACCGTTCAGCCGTTTTATCACAAATTCAGCCAATCTACTGAGAGGTGAGAGTGCGATGAGCAGTGTCCTGGTGCTGGAAACTCACGATCCGCATGAGGAAGACTTTTGCCTTTCGACCAGGGTGGCGGAGCGGATCTTCCGGGACCAGGTTGGAAGCACAATCGTTCGGCCGATTGTCTGGGATCCTGCACCACGAAGTGATGTTTACTTCAACCTTGAGAGTGTCGTCAGGCGTGATCGAGCAGTGCCGGACGATGACGAAGAAGCGTTTCATAGCCTGCTGGCTCGCGGCGCTACCTTGAAGGCCAGGAGCGTAGCGGTGATCGAACAGGCGCACAAGGTGCAGACGCAATCGAGAGCGCTGCTGGCGCGAAGCTCCTCGTCCAGGCGCAGCAGGCTTTTCGGAGCGACTTAGCCGCTCGTCATGTACTTTGGACACTTTCGTTCGGCGCAGCCATCCCGATGCAAGGCACACCATCCGGATATCTGGTAAACCACCTGGAGGCATGACATGACGACCCTGAACATCCAAGAGGATCAGCAGGCGAAGAACGCCCAGGCAGCGGGAAAAGATGGCCCCGCTATTGCGTCGTATGTCGGGCAGAGTTCCGGCAGGAGGCTGGCATCTGAAAAGCCTTCCGCTCTCAGAGAACAGGACAGCCGGTCACTCCGCCGCGCCCAGAT
>NZ_JCACHA010001083.1:0-5637 GCF_059503625.1 Skermanella sp. | reverse complement strand
TCCGGAGAATGATCGATGCGCGCAGTTTGCTGGCACGGAAAAGGTGACGTACGCGTCGATACTGTTCCCGATCCTAAAATTCAGCACCCGAGAGACGCCATCATCAAGATTACCGCCTGCGCCATCTGCGGGTCCGATCTTCACTTGCTCGACGGCTATCAGCCGACGATGGAGAGCGGAGATATTCTCGGACACGAGAACATGGGCGAAGTGGTGGAGGTCGGTTCCGAAGTCACCAACCTCCGGGTCGGCGACCGCGTCGTGGTGCCGTTCACGATCAGTTGCGGCCAGTGCTGGTTCTGCCAGAAGGGCCTGTTCTCGCTGTGCGACCGGACCAACCCCAATGCCGAGATGGCGATCAAGGCGATGGGGCACTCTCCCGCCGGTTTGTTCGGCTTCAGCCACATGCTGGGCGGCTACAGCGGCGGTCAGGCGGAATATCTGCGGGTGCCGATGGCCGATGTCGGGCCGATCAAGGTGCCGGACAGCGTCACCGACGAGCAGGCGCTGTTCCTTTCCGACATCTTCCCGACCGGCTACATGGCGGCGGAAAACGCCCAGATCCAGGATGGCGACACCGTCGCGGTCTGGGGTTGCGGTCCCGTCGGCCAGTTCGCCATCCGCTCGGCGCTGATGATGGGCGCGGGCCGGGTGATCGCGATCGACGAAGTGCCGGAACGGCTCGCCATGGCCGAGGCCGGCGGCGCCGAGACGATCGACTTCTCCAAGACCGATGTCTATGACGAGCTGATGGCCCGCACCAACAAGCGCGGTCCCGACAGCTGCATCGACGCGGTCGGCTGCGAGGCCGCCGGCCATGGCGCCGCGGATTCGGTGTTCGACAAGGTCAAGGCGGCGGCCTTCCTGGCGACCGACCGGGTCCATGTGCTGCGTCAGGCGATCATGAGCTGCCGCAAGGGCGGGACGATCTCGATCCCCGGCGTCTATGTCGGCATGGGCGACAAGCTGCCGATCGGCGCCGCGATGAACAAGGGCCTGACCTTCAAGATGGGCCAGACCCACGTTCAGGCCTATACCAAGCCGCTGCTGGAGAAGATCGAGGCCGGCAAGATCGACCCCAGCTTCGTGGTCACTCACCCCGCCAGCCTGGAAGACGCGCCGGAAATGTATAAGAAGTTCCGCGACAAGAAGGACGGCGTCATCAAGGTGGTGCTGCGCCCCGGCCAGTAGGCCGGGGCTGCACGGGTCGGCGCGTCAGAAGCCGGTAAGCACCAGCTTTCCCACGCTCTTGCCGCTCTCCAGGATGCCGTGAGCTTTGCGCAGGGTCGCGGCGTCGATCCGGCCCAGCTCCTCCTTAAGCGTCGTCCGCAGGACGCCGGCGTCCACAAGGTCGGCGACCTCGTTCAGCAACTGGTGCTGGCGCTGGATGTCCGGCGTGCCGAACAACGACCGGGTGAACATGAGCTCCCAGTGGACCGACACGCTCTTGCGCTTGAACGGCACGATGTCCAGCACCTTCGGATCGTCGATCACCGCCACGGCGCCTTGCGGCTCGATCGCCTTGACGATGGCGGGGAGGTGCTGGTCGGTGGCGTTCAGCGCCGCGACGTAGCGGACGGCGGGAATGCCGATCCTGCTCAGTTCCTCGTCCAGCGGGTTGTGGTGGTCGATGACGTGGTGCGCGCCCATCTCCTTGCACCACGCGACCGTTTCAGGCCGCGACGCCGTCGCGATCACCGTCAGGCCGGTCAGCCGGCGGGCAAGCTGCGTCAGGATGGAGCCGACGCCGCCGGCGCCGTTGACGATCAGGATCGCGCCGTCCTGCGTCTTGGTCCCATAGGGCACGCCCAGCCGGTCGAACAGCAGTTCCCACGCGGTGATCGAGGTCAGCGGCAGCGCCGCGGCCTGGGTGAACGACAGCGACGCCGGCTTGCGGCCGACGATCCGCTCGTCCACGGCATGGAACTCGCTGTTGGTGCCGGGCCGGTCGAGCGCGCCGGCATAGAATACCTCGTCGCCCTTCCTGAACAGCGTCACCTCCGCCCCGACCGCCTCGACCGTTCCGGCGGCGTCGAAGCCCAGGATGCGGGCGGTGCCTTCCGGCGGCGTGGCGCTGCTCCGGACCTTGGTATCGACCGGGTTGACCGACACCGCTTCGACCTTGACCAGGATGTCGCGCGGGCGAAGCTCCGGCACCGGCAGGTCGATGCCGGTCAGCGACTGGTCGTCGGCGATGGGGAGCGGCTTGTAGAAACCGATGGCTTTCATCCGGGGTGCCTCTGCTCTTGGGGTGGTCCGTCGGGGTTCGATCCTGTCAACGGACTGTGGACGCGCCGGTTCGATTGGTGAAGCGCATAGTTCTTATTGGATCGATCAGTTTTTCAACTGGATGTGCGGAACCTCGATATCTTTACCATTGCCCGTCATCGTGCGCGGAAAACCTGTCCAGGCTGTTCCGCACATGACGCCCGAAACGATCTCCCAAGCCCTTGCCATCGCCGTGGATCTGTTCGAAGCCGGCATCCACGACAGGGCCGAAGCCCTGCTGCGCCGGGTGCTCGCCGCCGATGGCTCCAACACCCTGGCGCTCTATGCGCTCGGCCGGCTGCTCCGGGACCTGGGGCGGCCGGAGGAAGCGCTGGAACCGCTGACCGCGTGCCTGTCGCTGCTGCCCGGCAGCGCGCCGGTTGCTCTCGCCTGCGCCGGCACCCTCGCCGAACTCGGCCGTTTCGCGGCAGCGGTGGAGCTGCTGGACAAACCGGGCCCGGCGGCGGCGGACATCGACGCGATCAAGTCGCTCCTGGCGAAGGCCGGGGATCAGGCGAACCAGGAAGGCCGCGACGCCGACGCCATCGGCTTCTACCGGCGTCTCGCCGGGCATTCCCCTGACTCGGCCGCCGTCTGGGGAACGCTGGGCGCTGTCCTGCTCCGCTCGGGCGACTGGCAGGAGGCTGAAACCGCCCTCCGCCGCGCCGTCGACCTCGACCCCGAAGACGAGGGGCACGCCCGCCGGCTGGCCGACGCCCTGAAGTTCCAAGGCCGGCTGGAGGAAGTGCGCGAACTTTGCCGACGGCACTGGGTCCCCCGGCGCGCAAGCCTGTGGTGGCCGAGCGGCGGGCAGCCCGGCGGCGTCGCCGAAAGCCCCAGCCCCGCAAACCCCGGCCCATCCGCGCGGACCAGCATCACCAAACTCGTCCACGACGTCGAGCAGCTGACCTACCTGGACACGCTCGGCCGCCTGCCCGCCGGTGCCGCCGCCCTCCTGCCCGCCCTGCGCGACCTGACGGCGGAGGCGATCCGGAGCGGACGCCGCCCCGGCGAGGTGTTCACCCTGACGCCGGAGCAGCTCGCCCCTGTCCGGCCGATCTACAACAGGATGGTCCATCTGGCCGACCCCTGGCTGGCCGATCCCGGTGTGGAGGGAGGCGCCGTCCTCAATCCCGATCTCGACTGGTCGCGGATCGGGCGGGACTTCCGCGACAGCGTCGCCGGCTACGCGGTGATCGACGGGCTGCTCTCGCCGCGCGCGCTGGCCGGGTTGACGCGGTATTGCCTGGAGTCGACCTTCTGGTTCGACCTGGAGCATCCCGGCGGCTATCTCGGCGCGTATCTCCAGGAAGGCTTCGACCACGACATCCTGTTCGCCATCGCGCGCGGGCTTCAGGCCGCCCTGCCGGATATCGTCGGTCCCCACGCCCTGCGGCAGGTCTGGGCCTTCAAATACGACCAGCGCCTGTCGGGCATCCCGCCGCACGCCGACGACGCCGCCGTCAACGTCAACCTGTGGATCGCTCCCGACGACGCCTGTCCGGACCCGGATGCCGGCGGCTTGCTGGTCTATCCGGTGAAGGTCCCGGCCGAGTGGAGCTTCGACGACTACAACTCGATCAACCCGCGGTTCGACACCTTCATCCGCGAGCACGGCGGCGCGCCGCACCGGATCGGCCACCGGCGCAACCGGGCGCTCCTGTTCAGTTCCGACGCCGTCCACGCGACCGAAAGCGTCGATTTCCGGCCGGGCTATCTCAACCGCCGGATCAACATCACCATGCTGTTCGGCTACCGGTAACTTTCCGCTCTCCGCGCGGTCTCTTTCGTGCAGCAAAGCATTAAGACTCTTTGTGATAAATGCGCCAAAAGAACTGGAGGAACCTATGGCGCTCTCGGAAAGCAATCGCATGGATCTCGGCCGGCAGATCGCATATAGCGGCATGGATGCGGATAGTTCCGCTCTTCTGCGCATGGTCCGGCCGACTATTCTCACGGTGCTGCCGGGGATACTCGATCAGTTCTACGAACGAACGATGTCCACCCCGGAACTGGCGGAAAAGTTCGGTTCGGCGGAGGCGGTACGCTGTGCCAAGGACGCCCAGGCGAAGCACTGGGCCGTGCTGTTCGACGGAAACTTCGACGCCTCGTACCAGTCCTCCGCCCGGCGCATCGGCTTCACGCATCACCGCATCGGCCTAACGCCGCAGTGGTACGTGTCGGGCTACGCCTTCGTGCTGGGAGAGTTGCTGGCCGCCGTCGCCGTCTCCCAGGGCAGTTTCCTGAGCACCGCCGGCAGCCGCCGCACCATCGCCGAGACGCTCGGCGCCGTCAGCCGCGCCGTGCTGCTCGACATGGAGGTCGCCATGTCCACCTATTGGGACGCCCTGTCCGCCGAGCGGGAAGAAGCGGTCAACATCATGATCGAGCGCATCGACCATCAGGTGATGGACACGATCGAAAGCGTCTCCAACCTGACCGGCGACCTCGTGACCAGTGCCCATACCATGACCGGCGTCACTGTTTCGGTCGGCCATGACACCGAAGCGGCGTCGGGCGCCGCCAACGAGGCGCTGGTGTCGGCGCAGACCGTCGCGTCGGCGGCGGAGGAACTTCACGCCTCCATCGCGGAGATCGCGGGGCAGGTCGGCCGTTCGTCGCACGCCGCCCGCGGCGCCGTCACCCGGATGAGCGAGGCCCGCGCCGTCGTGGACCGGCTCGGCCTTGCCGCGGAGGAGATCGGGCGCGTGGTCGAGATCATCGGCGAGATCGCGGCCCAGACCAACCTGCTGGCGCTCAACGCCACGATCGAGGCGGCGCGCGCGGGGGAAGCGGGCAAGGGCTTCGCCGTCGTCGCCGGCGAGGTCAAGAACCTCGCCAGCCAGTCGGCGCGGTCGGCGGAGGACATCACCAGCCGCGTCGCCACCATCCAGAAAGTCACCCGCGATACCGTCGGCATGATCGACGAGGTCTCCCGCGCGATCGCGGAGATGGACGAGGTCGCCGCCGGGATCTCGGCGGCGGTGGAGGAACAGACGGCGGCCACCAGCGAGATCGCCCGCAACGTCAACGTCACGGCGGCCCGCGCCGGCGACGTCAACGATCTCATGGAATCCGTCGCCGGCAGCGTCGGCCGCGCCGACGAGGCGTCCCACGCCGTCAACGAAAGCGCGGTGCGGATGGAGGAGTCGATGACCAGCATGCGGAAGCTGCTGGTCAAGGCGGTCCGCACGTCGTCCAGGATCGCGGACCGCCGCACCAGACGCCGCCACGCCGCCATGATCGACGCCGAAGTCGCGGTGGCGGGGCGGGTCGAGAAGGTCATCCTGCACGACCTGTCGGAAGACGGCACGATGGTCGCCAGCGAAACGCCGTGCCAGCCGGATACCTTGGTCACGCTGTCCATAC
>NZ_JCACHA010001082.1:0-5637 GCF_059503625.1 Skermanella sp. | reverse complement strand
CAAACCTTCCGGCCCCACTTCCTTGATGTAGGGAAGTTCAAGTGTCGTCTTCATCGAGCGGGAATAGCATACCCGGTCCAGTACCTTTTCCCGCGCCTTGAGCAGATGAGCACGCGCTTCCTCCGCAACGGCCGCCTTGTCGCGCCGCATCATGGCATCGATGATGCGGCGGTGCTCGTTGAAGAAAGGCTCTTCGTTGGGAAAGGCGATCTCCCGGCCGAACAGGTGTTTGCCGAAGATCATGATGCAGCGGGTCCGCTTGAGCGCCTCCACCAGCTCGGGATTGGGGCAATAGCTCAGGCAGCGGACATGCAGGTCCAGTTCCAGTTCGTCCAGGCCGTCCGCCGGCAGGTTGGGATAGCGCCGCAAGGCTTCGACCAGCCGACGGTCAACCTGTTCAAGTTCCCTCGCCGGGATCACCTCGGCCGCCTTTGACAGGGCGACGGGTTCCAGATGCTCGCGCAGTTCGTACAGAAAGTTGACGCGGTTCTCGTCGAGCGGGACGCTGTACCAGCGGGAACGCTCGTCCTTGACGATCAGTCCGTTGACCTGGGCATGCATCAGCACGTCGTGCGTCACGGTCCGGCTGACACCGTAGTGGCTGGCCAGCTCATGCTCGTTGATGCGGAAGTGGCCGTACAGCGCACAGCGGATCAGCTCGCTTTCGACGGGGTCGTAGACATTCTCCCAGGCCCGCTCCTTGAGCCCTCCGGCCTCCCGGTCGTCCAGCCCGAGGGACCGCGCGGTGATCGGCTCCCGGATCACGCTGTCCGGGCTGGCTCCCACGATGAAGCCCCTGCCGTCGAAGCGGCTGATCATCCCTTCGCCATGCAATTCCGCGAAGGCCTGCTTGATCGGCCCGCGGCTGGATCCCGTAAGGTTCGCGACATGCGTCTCCAGCAGAAGCTGTCCCTTGGGGAGCTTGCCGGAGACGATGGCGTCGTGCAGAAGCGATTTGATCTTCGCCGCCAGACGGGTGGTTTGCAGTTGCGTCGGTGTCGTCAGCATCGTCTCCAAACGGCCCTTCGAATCTCCTGTCGCAGCAGCCCTGCGAGGACCACCATCCGGCCAGCATACCCGCAACGAACGCCCGCCATCAGCAAAATCCTCGGCTAACCATCAGCCGAAAGCCGTGATTTGCCGTCCCGGCCCTACCGTGCCCAGCGCAGAACCAGCGGATCGAGACGTCTGGCCGTTTCCATCAGTCCGGCACGTGTCTGCGGGTGAAGCGGCTGCAAGGGATGACGCACCGCTTCCGATGCGATCACGCCGCCTTCCTTCATCAGGGCCTTGGCGGCGATCAGGCCGGTCTGGCGGTTCTCATAGTTGATCAGCGGCAGCCACCGGTTATAGGCGTCGACGGCTTCCTCGCGGCGTCCGTCCCGGTAGGCGTCGACGATCTGGCGGATCCCGTCCGGATAGCCGCCGCCGGTCATCGCCCCGGTGGCGCCGGCATCGAGATCGGGGAGAAGGGTGATGGCTTCCTCGCCGTCCCACGGTCCCTCGATCGCACTGCCGCCAAGCTCGATCAGCTCGCGCAGCTTGGAGGCGGCGCCGGGCACTTCGATCTTGAAGTAGGCGACGTTGGCGATTTCCTTCGCCATCCGGGCAAGGAAGGGCGCGGACAGAGCCGTGCCGCTGACCGGCGCGTCCTGGACCATGATCGGAATGCCGATAGCGTCGGAGACGGTCCGGAAGAAGTCGAAGATGCCCCGCTCCGGCACGCGGATCGTAGCCCCGTGGTAGGGCGGCATGATCATGACCATGGAGGCGCCGGCCTCCTGCGCCCTGCGGCTGCGCTCGGCGCAGACCCTAGAGCTGAAATGCGTCGTCGTCACGATCACCGGGACGCGGCCGGCCACGTGATCGAGGATGGTATCGATCAGGAGCGTGCGTTCATCGTCGGTCAGGACGAACTGTTCGGAGAAATTGGCGAGGATACAGAGGCCGTCGGACCCGGCGTCGATCATGAAGTCCGTGCAGCGCTTCTGGCTGGCCAGATCCAGTTCGCCGCGATCGTCGAAAGTGGTCGGCATCACCGGGAAGACGCCGCGGAAACGAGGTTGCGGATCTGCTGTCATGGGGTCGTCCCATCCTTGCTGAAATTTATCTGCCGATGCCGGGGAGCCGGTCAGTCGGCGCGTACCTTGACGCCGTTGACTTGTCCCAGGACGTCGAACAGGTGAGGAACATACTTGTCGCCATGACCGAGATTGGCGGCGAGCAGATAGGTCTGGTGGACGGCCTGGGCCGCGAAGGCCGTCGTCGGCGCCGATTCCGCAAGACGGGTGTAGGAACGCATGTCCTTGACCGCATTGCGCAGAGTGAACTTCTGGCCGGAATCGTCGCCATCCAGGACGAAGGGGACGACCCGGTCGTAGGTCCGGCTGTGAGCCCCGCTGAGGCGGCACAGATCCGCGAAGGAGCGCAGGTCCAGCCCGACCTTGGCGGCGGTGCAGAAAGCCTCCGCGAGCAGCACGGTCGTGCCCTGGGCGATGAAGTTGTGTATCAGCTTGGCCTTGTAGCCGGAGCCGAGCGGACCGACGTGGTGGATGGTCTCGGAATAGGTTTCCAGCACCGGCCGAACCTGGTCCAGAACCGCCTCGTCCCCGCCTGCCAGCACGTTGAGCCGGCCTTCGGCCGCTTCCTTCGGCGTGCGGTTGACGGGAGCGTCCATGAAGCGCCCGCCCCGCGCGCGGATCGCCTCTTCCGCCTCGGCAGCGAAATCGGGGTCCCCCGTGCTGCTGTCGATGACGATCAGTCCGTCATGCACGCCGTCCAGGATGCCGTTCTCCCGGAAAAGCGCATCGCGCACCTGTGGCGTGCCGGTGACGCAGACGATCACCACATCCGATCCGCGAGCCAGCTCCGCGGCACTCGCGGCCTCGGCGGCGCCCTCCGCCAGGAGCGCTTCGACCGGCTGGCGGTTGCGGTGCGCCAGAACGGTCACCGGAAAACCCTTGCGGAGGATGTTCGTCGCCATGGCGGCGCCCATCAGTCCGAGGCCGATGAAGCCTACCCGCGTCGTCTGGCTCATGAGAGCACTTCCTTTTCAAGAGGCGGTTCCGCCGGGAACTGCCGGACCGGCGCCGGCGTCGCGCGTTTCTTCTCGAAGCGAGGGGCGGAACTGCCGGAAACCTCGGGATGTCCGGGCCAGCGGATATAACCGGCGTCGAGCTGGGACAGGTCGGAGCAACCGAGGAGACCGACGACCCGGTCCACCTCGGTCTTCAGCAGGTTGATCGCATGGGCAACCCCGGCTTCCCCGCCGGCCGCAAGACCATAGGTGGTCGCACGTCCGAGCAGCACCGCGTCGGCTCCCAGCGCACGGGCCTTCACGATATCGGAACCGCGCCGGAAGCCGCCGTCCAGCATCACGGTCAGCTGGCCGCCGACCGCGGCAGCCACCTCGGGAAGGATCTCCATGGAGGAGACGGCCCCGTCCAGCTGCCGGCCGCCATGATTGGACAGCACGATCCCGTCGGCGCCTGTCTTCACGGCTGTTACGGCATCCTCGACGCACATCACGCCCTTCACGATCAGCTTGCCCGGCCAGATATCGCGCAGCCACCGGATATCCGCCCAGTTGAGCGAGGGATCGAGTTCCTTGGATATCGCCGACGCCGCACCCTGGACGCTGTCCTGGCCGGGCGGCAGCATGTCGCCGAGATTGGCGAAACGCGGTACGCCATGCGGCACGAGCACGTCGAAGATCCAGCGGGGATGAAGCATCACGTCGATCTTATTGCGCAGGTCCAGCTGCAGCGGCCGGGCATAGTTGCGCCGGTCCCATTCGCGGTTGCCGAAGATCGCGCTGTCCGTCGTCACCACCAGCGCCTCGACGCCGACGGCCTTCATCCTATCCACCAGACGCGCCGCGTAGTCGCGCGTGCGGTACAGGTAGAGCTGCATCCAGACGCGCCCGCCCGCCCTTCGGACCACGTCCTCCAGCCGCATCGTGGATGCATTGCTGAGGATATACGGGATACCGGCGGAAGCCGCGGCACGGGCGAGCGCCAGATCGCCTTCCCGGGTCAGCAGACCGCTGAAGCCGGTAGGGCCGATCATGAAGGGAGCGGCGGACGGCTTGCCGAACAGGTCGATCGCCTGACTGCGTGCAGAAACGTCGACCAGCGTCCGCGGCACGAAGCCGATTTCCTCGAACACCGAACGGTTGCGCTTCAGCGTGACCTCGTCGTCCGATCCGCCTTCCACATACTCGAAGCAGAAGTTGGGGACACGGCGGCGGGCCACCTCCCGCAGTTCGTCGATGCTATGGGCCCGCCGGTAGTCCGTTCCCTTATAAAGCCGCCGTTTCATATCGCTCTCTGATTACCCGCCCGGTGCGTGGTCTTCGCAGGATGCCGTGAAGTCCTTACTTGCCGTCGCGCACCTTTCGGATTTCGGCCTGCACTTCCGCGACGAGATCGGGGCCGATGCTCTGTGTGTACTTGTCGGTCACCGGCTTGACCTTCTGGCGCATGCGATCGATCTCCTCGACCGAAAGCTCGGTGATCTGCATGCCTTCGCCGCGAAGGGTCTGCATGGACTTCTCGTTCGCCTCGCGCGAGACCTTGCGTTCGTACAGGCCGGCTTCGGTCGCGGCTTCCTGGACGATGCGGCGCTCGTCCTCGGTAAGCTTGTCCCAGACCTTCTTGCTGAAGATGGCGACCAGCGGATTGTAGACGTGGCCGGTCGTGGCCGCATACTTCTGCACTTCGTAGAACTTGCTGGTCTCAATCGATGCGAAGGGATTTTCCTGACCGTCGACCGTGCCAGTTTCCAGCGCGGTGTAGAGTTCCGGGAACGGCAGCGGCACCGGGTTGGCGCCGAGGGCGGAGAAGGTGTCGATGAAGATCGGGATCTGGATCACGCGGACCTTGAGGCCGCTGATGTCTTCCATCCTGTTGATCGGGCGCCGGGCGTTGGTGATGTTCCGGAAGCCGTGGTCCCAGTATCCCAGGCCGATCAGTCCCTTGTCCGTCAGCATGTCGAGGAGCCTGGTGCCGACCGGCCCGTCCATCACCGCGTCGACTTCACGGTAGCTGGTGAACATGAACGGCAGGTCGAAGACCGAAAATTCCTTGATCAATCCGGTCAACAGGCCGGGGCTGACCAGCGTCATCTCGACCACGCCGCCCTGGAGCGAGGAAATGACCTGGGCGTCCCCGCCCAGCGAACCGCCGCCGAAGGCCTTCGCCTTCATCTTGCTGCCGCTTTTCTGTTCCAGCAGTTCGCCGAACTTCTTCGCGCCGATGCCGTGCGGATGATCGATGTTCTGGACGAAAGCGACTTTGAAATTGTGTGACTTTACGTCCTGCGCCAGAGCCGTTCCGGTTGCGAACATCGATCCGGCGAGAAAGAGGCTGGCCAGGGCAGTCTTGATGGTCATGTTCATCAGGCGTTTCCTCGTAGAAGCGTTCATTTTTTGGATTAACGAGTCAGCATTGGGAATACTTTTCCGTTAACTTTTTTGAATCTTTGCCCGCATGAGAAGGGGGCTTATATTTTGTTAAATAAACCTTGCCAACTTTATTTATAGAAAAAGGCGTTTTTCTTTCTAGGACATGCAAATCGGGTGCTCTCGATGCCTTTCTCAAGGCTCCGTTCCTTTTTTTGCTCACATCGACAGCAAAG
>NZ_JCACHA010001081.1:0-5650 GCF_059503625.1 Skermanella sp. | reverse complement strand
TCAACAGCGTCGAATCAGAACGCGCGATTCCAAGCAACATCAAAGTGCTCTAAGCCCCAATCCTGATGCAGCGGGGGCCGCCCGGAGTTGGAAACGCAAAAAGCCCCATGACCTCGGGCTGAGGTCATGGGGCTCTTGCGTGTCTTTCACCAGAAAAGGCAGTTGGTGGCTATGTCGCTTGGTCGCCGGGAGCAGTTCGCTCGCGGCGCCGGTGCTCGAACACCGCGCCCTGGAAGGCGCGGAACTCGGGCACCCGCATGAAGCGGACGAGGTAGCCACCATGGGTCAGCTCGGCATGGCACGCCGCGCAGATCAACCACCCATGCTCCGGCTTGTTCAAGCTGCGGTGGAAGAAGTGGTCGAACTCGGCGCCGGGCACCACGCGACCGGCCTCGGTGAGAACGCGCTCGCGCAAGCAGCAGGGGCACTGGCCGTCGAAGGGCTCGGCCGCCACGACCTTGGTGATGATGCTCCGACCCAGCCCGGTGAACTCCAGCCGGTTGCCTAGTACGAGTTCCTGCGCGGATAGCTGCAGGAACATCAGGTCCGCCGCGTGCCGCTCGAGCGTGTCGAGCCGGTCATGCAGTGTGCGAAACTGTCGGGCGAGGTGCTGCCGCAGCGGATCATGGTCCGTGGCGGACCGGCCGCCGTGCCACACCAGGGCGGTACGGACGACGGTGTTGCACCAGAGATGGAACTCGGGCGACAGGTAGCGGGCATAGGCCAGGGCGAGTTGCCAGTGCGCCCAGGTACCGCCGTGACGGCCGCGGGCGGTGGCAACGAAGCCATCGGGGTCGAGGCGGGTAATATCATCCTGGATGATATTTTGGCTGACCGGCCCGTCGGGGTCGGTCCAGTGCGTCTGGGCGTGGGTGCGAAAGCGTGTGGTCTCCTCGAGGACCAGCCAGTGGATGGGGCGCCGGTACTCCGGGCAGCCTGCTGCCCGCCACATGTCGGTCAGGTTCAGCATGGTGCCGCGGAGGCGGATGGGCCTGCCCTGGTAGCTGAGGATGCTGATGGGGGTCATGGTGATCTCCAACAGGGTTTCGGCCTTGCTCAAGGGGCCGCGACGGTCGGCTCGGAGCTGCCGAGACGGGCTGGAGGGGTTGGGCATTCAGCCCGGCAGGCTGCCAAAGCAGCCACCGGGCTGGAGCGGACCTTGATAATCGTGGGAGGTCGCACAGCCAGCCGGCCGTCGAGGAACCGGGGCTGGCCGGAATGTCGCGGTGTGACCCTGATGAAGCCGGCACCGCGTGCGGCCGGCGGAGGCAAGGACGCCTGGACCAGCCGCACCGTTTGACGCGGCATGGCCGCGTGGGGCTGCCGCACGCAGGCGGTAGATCCGGACCGTGCTGCACGTGGAGCAGCCGGCGCCGGATGGCCCTCGTCGCATGCATCCCCGTGTCACCGCTGGCAGGGATGAGGGTTCGCAGAAGCGGCCGGCTCAGTGCCGGATGCGCGGTGCCGGGCAGCCATGGCGCCGATGACGACGCCATGGGCACCCGCCCGAATGCGAGGACGAGGGAGGACGAGAGACCGATGGTCCAGCCCTGAGCCCGATCAGGGGCGGCGCGGGATAGCCCCGCAGCCGGCCAGCTTGTGCTCGACCCTCGGGAGTGAATGAAGCGCTATGCGATCAGGGGAGCGAGGGTGCCGGCAGGGCCATGCCTCTCGTGCAGCAAAGATGGGGTTGCTGCCTTCTATTTTCAAGATTGCAATGAAAAGATTGGGCAGCGTGGGGTGCCATGCGAAGCCTGTTCGCGCCGGGAATGCCATCCCGCCCGACGAGTGCGCACCCTCCCGCGCGCGTAGGAGATGGTGCGCACCCCCCGCGCACCCCTGCGCACCTGGAGTGTCGCACTGCAGGAACGGAGCACACTACCAGCGACAGGACTGGCATCCGGGCACCATCATGGCCGGCTCAGCCTCGCTGGTACGCACCCTCCCCGCGCGCCTAGGACATGGTGCGTACCCCCTGCGTACCTCGCCATGCATGCCTGCGTACCATTGGCGGCTTGGAGGGGAAAATCGGAGAGACCGTCGTCAACTCAGCGGCCGGCAAGGCGCTCCCGGCCCGCCCTCCCCTCTCCGGGTGCGGCTTATGCCAGTCCTTGCCGAGGCATGCTCCTCGCGTGGTTAGGATGCCGAGAACCGCCACGTCGGCCGGCAGAGGCCGACGGCGCGCGTTGCTCAGCCAGCCGCCACAATCGGGCCAGCGCCGACCTCGCTTGAGTCGATCCCGGATGCAGGGGTTAGGCAGCGCTACTGCCCAGCTCGTCCGCCCTGCTGTTGACGGCGGCCTTCAATTTGGCGCCAACCGAAAAGCGAACGACTTTCGAGGCGGCGATCGTCAGCGCCTCGCCGGTCCGGATGTTGCGCCCCTGGCGCTCGCCACGCTCCTGCCGCTCGAAACTGCCGAAGCCGGTCAGCTTGACGTCTTCGCCCCTCCCCATGGCAGCGGTGACCGCGCCGCAGAAGGCGTCGACGGCGCGGCTGGCATCAGCCTTGGTCATGGCGCCCCGCTCGGCAACGAGTGCGACAAAATCGTCCTTGGTCAAAACGCCCCTCCATGAATGGTCCGGCCGCGCCATACAGCCCTCGACGATGCGAGGCCAAAGAAAACCGGCAGCCGGCACCTCGACGGAGCCATCGCATCGCCGGACAGTGTGCTGTTGCCCAGTTCCGCGAACCCGGTCAGGCCGTCCCCGGCGCGTTCTCAGGCGTCGTCGACAAGGGCATCAAGGTCCACTTGCTGGATCGAGAACCAGATCGGCTCAGGACTGCGCGCGGCAGTACGCAGTAGCGGCTTTGCCGCAGACAGCAGCTCATCGAGTGAGCGAAAGGGGTTCACCGCCTCCTCGCCATCGCTGGTCCGCATCAGCAAGGCATACCCTGCCTTGCCCGCCCGTGGCGGCGATGCTGGCCCTGCGGGTTTCGACGCCGCGGCGCCGCGCCCAGCGCGGCTGGGAGCGGAAGGTCTTGGCTGCGAGCCCGGCTGGTCAGGCTTGGTAGGCGTGGCCGGCGGCGGTCGCTCCGGCTCGGGCAGCGGCAAGCCAGGCGCGGTGGCGGCCGGCGGGGGTGGAGGCATGGGCCCCGCTGGCGCCTCCGGCAGGCCAGCGAAGAGGTCGGCCGAAGTGGCGAGCACGGATACGGGCTGGGGAGCAGGCTCCACTTCGACCGGGCCGGGAGGTAGCACGGCTGAGCTGGCCTCACCGGTCTCCTGCCGGCGCTGCTTGGCCAGGATGGCGTAGATATTGGCGGGCGTGCAGCCATAGGCCGCTGCGACCTCAGCCACCTTGTGTCCCTCGACGTCGACCCGGCGGACGATCGTCGCATGCTCCTCGCGTGGGATCCTCGGCATCCCCCTCCTCCATGGCTTGGTCGTTCCGGCACAGACAAAGAACGACGACCGAGCCCGGGGATACCATTGGGTGCAATGGATTCAAATTTGAGTCTAGGTGGTGCAGCCAGCAGCTTCGGGGCCGGTCTGCCATTATCGCCGACAGCTCTCCGCTTGAGGACAGCATTGCGGGTACTCCGCAGGGCCGAGACCCTACGCAGCCAAGCGAGCGCGGCCTCAATGACCAACCGGGGGATCCAGCAGGGCCTCGGCCTGTTGGATCAGGGCGCGCAGTCTCGCGGCGACACGCCGCGCCTCGCCCCGGAGCCGCTGGCCCTCAATGACTTCGGCACTTCGGCCGCCATGCTTCCAAGTCGCCCGCCGGCACCGCTCCAGCCCCTCCAATGTCCGTGCGCCGGGCCGGGGCTTGGCCAGGGACGCGAGAGGGTCGCTCATTTTCGACCTCCCCCCGGGTCCATGCGTCCCGCGATCACGGCGGCTCCGCCCTCCTGCACGTTCACATACTGGACCGTCACGACTTGCTGGCCGCCGTTCCGCAGCCTCTCCAGGGCAAGCATGCCGCGCTGTGAGGTCTCCAGGGCCCGTGCCGCAGCCCGCGCCATCCGGGCTGCCTCTATACTCTGGACCTGCTGCCGGGGCTCGGATGCCCAGGGTTTGACGTCGGCCGCAAAGCTGCTCGCCCGGGCGACCAGGGTCATTCCAAGCGTGTGCATCGCCGCGATCTGGTGTGCCAGGTTGCGCTCCAGCGCATTGCGCGCACCGATGCTCTCCGTCATCTCCAGGCCCAGGGTCAGCGCCGCGCCCGACACCTTGGCCGTGAGTGCCAGCCGGTGCTCGGTGGCTTCGGCAGCCAGGAGGTCCGGCGATTGCTGCACCTCATCCTGGTAGGGGGTAGCCTTCTCAGGGTCAGCCGAGAGCACCTCGCCTCCGATGCCTGCCCTCAACGGGCTGCCGACCACCTCGAGCGGGTCGCAGAGGCGATCGGCATGGCGCTCGAGGAATGTGGCATCATGGCTCAGGCGCTCGGCGCCATGGTGATTACCCTGCTCGCTCATTTGGCAAGCTCGCAAACGCCGCTTAGTGGCGTCCGCCCTCATCAGGCGGCCAAGCCTGCCGCCATCATTGCGGATGCGTCTGCTTGCGAGTGGGCGCAAGCTTGGGTCGTATGGAGTTTCCGGGTCGTTGTTCATGGGGGCTCCTCGCTGGAACATTGCTATGGACTGATGGCCGGCTCGCCATGATGAAGCGGGCGGCTTACCCGCTTCTCGATGCAGTCCGTAGGGTAGGCTGTTTAAACAATTCAACTCGTTCCTTTTACGTTTGGTCCAGTCCGCCCATTGGCATTTGGCGCGAAGTGGGCTGCGGAGAAGCTTGCGCGTCGTCGTCCGACCTAGTCGCGCCTTCGCGCGCTGGCTCGAAGCCGAGCAGGGTTGACGTATCGCGGTGCCGAAGCGCCGCGACCGCCACCTCTGGCGCTACGGCTTGGAAGAGAGCCGAAGGGCCTTCAGGTTATCCTCCGTCCCGGGTGGTAAAATGGACCTTCGCCTGGCTATCACGGTCGCGCCGGCACGCGCGCGACCACGAACGCCTGCCCGCGACTGGCGAAGACATAATCCACGCAACGATGTCCCGCCTCGTGCTCCCGCTCATCGTCGCATGATCGGCAATCCCACAAAGTCAGTTAGGGGTGCTGTGGCTTCATTTGGGACCAACGTTTATCCACAGGTGGCGCTATTCCAATCATTCTTTATTCTTTTTAGTTCTAACTTTATATGAGAAATTGTTGCGCGAAATCAGCCACTTGCGGTTCAAACTGTGAGGAATTCGGGGACTCAAGTGAGGTTATCGGGGAGCAAGTATGAGGTTTTCGGGGGCTTCTATGAGAGATTCGGGGTCAACTATGAGGTTTTCGGGGCAGCGGCATGGCCTGCTTGTGGATAACTTCACAACACTAACTATGAGGTTTTCGGGGAACGTTCTAACGTCCTGTCAAACGGTTTTCGTCGTGCCAGACGGTTGGCTGAAGGCACAGGATTTACGACATGCTCGACAGCATTGGCGAAACGAGCACGCCGACCAATCCTCGGACGCTGCAGCTCCGCGTTTGCGTCCCGCAACGCTTCACCGACCTTCTTCCACCAGCCAACGTTGATTTGAGTTACACGCTTACCGTGTTTGACAGGCAGCACGGATAAACTGAACGGTGCAATGGCGTTAATTTCTCGTAGAGCGGGTTTAAGAGCCCGTCTATGAAGAACTGCTGTATTCTGAATGCGTTGCGGCAGGACA
>NZ_JCACHA010001080.1:782-5657 GCF_059503625.1 Skermanella sp. | reverse complement strand
CCGAGAACGGACACCGCCTCGATCTGCAGGACTACACCCGCGCGGTGATGGGGAAGGTCGAGCGCGACCTGCTGACCGAGGACGAAGTCCGGCGCGGCGCGGGGCTGGAATGGTTCGCGGTCGAGCACTGGGACACCGACCATCCACATGCTCACGTGATGATGAGGGCCAGGGTTGAAGACAGGAATTTACGCCTGTCGAACGGCTACGTTTCGCATGGCCTGCGGGCGCGGGCGCGGGAGGTCGCAACCCAGCAGCTGGGCTACCGGCTGGAGCGCGGCACGGACCTGGAGGAGAAGCGCCGTATCGTCGTGGAGCGCCGGCGGCAGCTGGGGCTGGACCCGAGCACAGGTACACCCCTGCGGCAGCGGGAGTCGCCGCGGGGACGCGAGGGAGGGCTGGACTGATGCGAGCCTGGTGGGCATGGCTGCAGGTTGCCCAGCACGAATGGTGGTTCGTGCCGGCGGGGCTGGGGCTGCTGGCGGTCACAGTCGCTGCCGTCATTCTGATGCGCATCGCGGTAAGCCGGGCCAGCAGCTGGCTGCTGAACCCGCGCATGAAGGGCACCGAGGCCCAGGTCGAAGCGGTCTGGGCAACGGAGGATGATCTCGTGAAATTCGGGCTGATCAAACCACGCAGGCGGGGAATCAGGGCATGGATGCCGACACTCGGCCGAGGCTGAACGATCCCGGTGGGATCACGGTGGGGGCGTTGCCTGACGGCCGCCTGCTGATCGACCGGCACCAGATGCACGTGCGCGTCACCGGCCCGACCGGGGCGGGCAAGACGCTGTCCTTTTTCATGCCGACCCTGATGAGAAGCTGGAAGGGATCGGCCATCGTCCACGACCGAAAAGGCGATTTCTGGCTGCTGCTCCAGGGCTCCAGCCGCTGGCGGCATAACCTGCTGTTCGCACCGACTCTGCCCGACAGTGTCAAGTACAACCCGATGGCCCGTGTCGGAACCGAAACGGATCAGATCGCCGGCTTCCAGAACCTTGCCGCCCTGCTGCCGCACAGCGACACCACGCAGGCGAAGGAGCCGATCTGGGATGAGAACGCCAAGGCACTGGCCACGGCCGAAATGATGTTCCTCAACAACTTCGGCGATCGCAGGGACAGGAACCTCGGTGGTCTGCGGCGTTTTCACGGTACCGGCAAGGTCGGCGGCGAACGGATGATGCACCAGCAGCACCCGGACCCGATCCTGCGCGAGGAGATCGCGGCGTCCGCGCGCAGGATCTGGCAGAACGACAACGAACGCTATGTCGGATCGATCCTGGCGACGATCGACAGCTACCTGAACGTTTATGCCGATTCCAACGTGGCCGCCGCCACGGAAACCTGCGAGTTCTCACCGGCCGATCTGGTGTGCGGACCCAACCCGGTGCTGCTGAATCTGTACCTGCCGCCGGAGCATTCCAGCCGCCTGGCGCCGCTGGTCCGCATGCTGACCAGCCAGATCCTCAATGCCCTGATGGGGCACCAGGACAAGGTCGGCGAGCGCTGGAAGAAGCACTGCATGCTGTTCGCCCTCGACGAGTTCAACCGCTTCGGCAAGGTCGATGCCGTCGAGGGCGCCATGGCGGATATGCGCTCCTATCACTGCCGGGCCATGCTGGGTGCTCAGTCCGACGGCGTCCTGACGACGATCTACGGCGAGAAGTCGCTGATCTTCAACAACTCGCGGCTCGTTGCCCTGCGCCCGTTCGACAGCGGCGAGGCCGACAAGTTGAGCCGGGCGATCGGCTCCATCGAGGTCACGGCGGAGTCTGACAGCGCATCCTACAGCGTCGGCGGCGAGCGCCGGGGCGGGGGCTTGTCACGGTCGCGGGTGCGCAAGCCGATCCTGCCAACCGAAGCGGTGTTGCGGCTGTCGGAAAACGACGTCCTAGTCTGCGGCTATCCCAAGCCGATCAGGGTACGGCGCCCGCCGCTGTCGTCCTGGCGCACCCTGGTCGATCCGGTGCCGCGCTCGTGGTCGCCGCTCGACGCCGAGTTCCTGCCGGTGCGCGACGACAAAGGCAATTTCATCGATCTGCCACCAGCCGTTGATGAGCGCAACCCGTGGGACGGCATTCGGTTCGACGAGCCGCCCCCGCCCGATGCTCTGCCGGAGCCGAGGCGGTCGGAGGAGGCTAGGAAACCGAAGGCGAAAAGGACCCCGAGGACCAGGACGACGGCACCGCCAGAAGAGGCTGCTTCAGCACCGACGACCCCTACCCCTACCCCTACCCCTACCCCTACCGAGGACTATCCCCTGATGATGTGAGGGAACAATGACCCTGATTGCCGAACACAGCACAGCTGCCGAGAACCGCGCCAAGCGTCCCAGGGCCAACCGCCATGTCGGGCGGCGGGCCCGGGAAATCCTGATCGGCGAGGAGCAGGATGCCTGGATCGAGCAGCAGATGGCGGGCAAATGGTCCCGCAACGCCATTATCGAGCAGTGCATCAACATCGCGATGGGCAAGGTCGATGCCGCCGTCGACCAGTCCGATGCCGTTGCCGCTACCCTGGCTAATATGCGGGCAGACCTCGACAAGCTGGCGCACCAGCTCCGCATGACGCTGGCCATCCTGAACTTCGACACCCGGCTGCGCTATCTGCCCCCGGAACAGCGACCATCCTGCTACGCCGATCACGCCCGTCAGGTCAGCGAAACCGTGCAGCGCATGAACCAGGGAGCCCGCCATGGTTCCGCTGAGTGACCGGGAACGCGAGGAGGCCGGACGACTGCTGAACAGTGCGTTGGGCGGAGAAATCCAGGACTTGGCGGCGCAGGCCGGCATCGAGGACATCGCGATCAACCCGGATGGCCGGGCATTCGTCTACGACTCAGCCGGCAAGCGCCGGCTGGAAACCCGGTTTGATGCCGACCGGCGGTCGCAGATCGTGACGCTGGCCGCCCGCTTTGCCGGTGTCGTCGCGGAAGGCAGAGGACGCCTGAGCTTTGACGCCGATCTTCCGGGGCAGATTCGGTTCCAGGGTGGTATTCCACCGCGCGCGGTGGGCGGGCCCTATGTCGTGCTGCGCTTCCTGCCCAGAACCGTGCGGTCCTTTCAGGACTACATCGACGATGGCATAGCCCCGATCCAGGGACAGGAGGTCGACGACAACCGGGAGGACCACGAAGGTGTCGGCATCGGTCTGCCGACCATGGACTGCATCGCCGCCGCCCTGGCCGCGAAGCTGACCATCGCGGTGTTCGGGGAAACCGGCAGCGGCAAGACCTCGCTGCTGACCAGCATGGTCAACCATCCGGCGGTGCAGCCGGATCGGCTCGTTATCCTGGAAGACACGCCGGAACTGCAATTCCCCTGCGTGCAGGACGTGCTGCGCCTGTCCAGCATCGGCCTCGACATGAGCGACCTGCTCAGGGATGCGCTACGCTGTCGGCCCGACCGGATCATTCTCGGCGAAGCGCGCGACGGCGTGTTCTGGATCTTCGTGATGGCGCAGTACACCGGCCACAGCGGCGGGCTGGTCACCCTGCACGCCAGCAATCCGGCCGACTTCTTCGACCGCGTTGAGCAGATGGTAGCCCAGGCCGGAATCGATCCGGCGCCGCAGCGCCGCGTGCTGATGAAGACCCTGCAGCGCATCGTCTGGATCCGCCGTCGCCCCGGCGGTGGCCGCGACATCGTCGGAGTGTACCGCCCCGACGGCTACGACGCCATTTCCGGCTATAAACTAGCCCGTATTGACGTCCCTCACCTTGCATATGAGGGCTACGACATAGCCCATCAACCTATGCTCTGGAGATGATGATGAAAACCAGTCAGTCCCTTGCCGCCGCCGCTGCTCTTGGCCTGAGCGCCGTGGCCGGACCGGCCCTGGCGCAGATTCCGGCCGGCGGGATCGAAACCTTTACCACCGACATCTGGGATTTCATGATCGCCAATGTCGGCCTGATGATCGTCGGCCTCGCCATCATCGGCGCCCTGCTCGGTGCCATGGTCGGCGATCCGGGACGGGGTATCGGCAAGGCTATCGTCGGTGCCGCGATCGGCGCGTTTCTCGGCGGCGTTCCGGTCCTGGCCGAGTACGTCCTAGGTCTGGGTGGGGCCTGATGACGCCCCCGGACTACAGCATCGAGATCCGGCGGGCCGGGCAGCACCCCTACATGCCGGGGGCTGCCCGATTCTCGACCTGGGTCTTGATTGTGCTGTGGTGGCTGTGCGGTGCCGTCTTCGTCCTGCAGGCCATCGAACCCACCGGCCGCACCATCCTGGCCGCTCTGATCATCCTGTGCCTGGGCATGGGCGCGCTGTGGGCAGCCGGGGTCTATCTGGCCAGGGGCAACCCGTTCCACCAGGAGGTCATCCTACGCTTCGTTGTCCGGGCCATCCGCGGCCGGACCGACCTGGAAACATGACATGACGAAGAAGTATCTGTGGGACGAAATACCCTGGCTGACCATGCTGCCGCACGAGGGACGTCCGCGCGTGGTGGCGTGCAGCCAGTTCGGCTGGCTGATGGCGGCGTCCCTTCACCCCAGCGACATGAGTACGCTTCATCCGGAGCAGCGTCTGCGCAACGCCGCCCGCTTCGCCGTCGCCTTGCAGACGCTGGGAGGCGGGCGCTGGATCTGGATCGAGGAGCGCCGCGTTCGCCTGCCGGGAATTGCCATCCCCAATCCGGCGAACCGGGCCGCGCGCCTGTTCGGCATCGACCGGTCCGCGGTTCACGGCGACGGGGCGCAGTACGGCAGCCGGCACTTCCTGTCGGTCCGGCACAACCCGCCGAGCGGCCTGGCCGTGCGGCTGCGCAATGCCCTGCTGCTGCCTGAACCGGGAGAAACCCGCGGCGACTACGGCCCGCTGTTCGAGGATTATGTCCGGTCAGTGGATCGCATGGCCGGGCTGCTCCGCTT
>NZ_JCACHA010001080.1:0-772 GCF_059503625.1 Skermanella sp. | reverse complement strand
TCATGAACGCCGAAGTCCTGGAGGGGGATGCGCTGGCGTCCTTTCTACGCTCGACCATCTCGGTCAACGACGGCCCAGTCTCGGTCGATCCTTACGAGTTCCTGGCTCCGCAGCTTGTCGACAGCCCTTTGTACGGCGGCCGCCCGCTGTGGCTGGGCCACGCACATAACCGTCTCAATGTGCGGGCGGTCCAGATCAACACCTATCCGCGCCGCCTGGAAGCAGGAGCCCTGGATTTTGGCAACGACACATTCGACGGCCTGTCTGAGCTCGGCTACCGCATCCGGCGGGTAAAGCGGATCCGGACGCAGAGCAAGGCCGAGTCCGTGCGCGAACTCGAGTGGCTGGTCCGCAAGGCCGCCCTGACGCAGGAAAGCATGCTGCTCAACGTCCTGAGGCAGTTTCAGAAGGATGCCAGTTCGCCGCTCAACAACAAGGCCGCCACGGTGACGCTGGAGGAAACCGATGCGATGCTGCTCGAGCTTCAGCGCGGCGGCGTCCTGCGCTGCCAGACGACCGACACTGTGCTGATCTATCACGAGGATCGCGGGGAAGCGAAAAAGCAGGCGCAGCGGATTGAGGAGTTTCTCCTGGATCACGGCTTCGGCGTCGAGATCAACGACATGACGACGCACGACTGCTTGCTTGGCGCCATCCCCGGAAAGACCGACGTGGATTTCGTGCGACCGGGCGTCAACCTGCTGGCGGCCGCCGTCAGCGCCCCCCTGACCCGGGCGTGGTCGGGCGACCTCGACGTCACCACGAGCCCGAT
>NZ_JCACHA010001079.1:0-5657 GCF_059503625.1 Skermanella sp. | reverse complement strand
CCGAACACCGCGCGTGCCAAGCCGATGCGCTGGCGCTGCCCGCCGGACAGCGCGCTGCCGCCCCGTCCGAGCGGTGTGTCGTAACCCTGCGGCAGCCGCAGGATAAGATCATGGACATCCGCCTTTTTGGCCGCCGCCACGATCGCCTCGCCGTCCATCGACCCGAAACGGCTGATGTTCTCGGCGACCGTGCCATCGAACAGCTCGACGTCCTGCGGCAGATAGCCGACGAAAGTGCCGCGGGTCTCGGCGTTCCAGCTTTGGATGTCGGAACCGTCGAACCGGATGGTGCCGGCATCGGGACGCCAAGCCCCGACCAGCAGGCGGGCCAGCGTCGATTTGCCGGCCCCACTGGGACCGATGATGCCGAGCACCTGTCCGCTTGGAAGTTCGAAGGAGAGATCCGACAGGGACGGCATGTCGCGTCCGGGGGGTATCGCGCGAATGTTCTCGGCGCTGACACATCCTTGCGGGCGGGGAGGGTTGCTTCGGCCGCCCGCTCTCTCGGTGGCTTGCAGCAGGCCGTTCAGGCGCCGGTACGAGACGCGTGCGCCGAGGAACTGCTTCCAGACGCCGATCGCCTGTTCGACCGGCGCCAGCGCCCGGCCCATCAGGACGGAGGACGCGATGATGCAGCCGGCGGAAATCTGTTCGTGGATGGCAAGCCAGGCACCGCCGCCGAGCATGGCCGTCTGAAGCAGTAGCCGGGTGAACTTCGTGAGGCCCATGACGATGCCGGCACGGTCGGCCGCCTGCGCCTGGAGGCGCAGGATGTCGCCCTGCCGTGCGGCCCATCTGTGCCGGAAATTCTGGAACATGCCCATCGCCTCGATCACCTCGGCGTTGCGCATGCTGCTGTCGATCGCCCCGGACAGGGATGCCGAAACCTTGCCGGCGGACGCCAGCGGCTTCTTGGTGACGGCGTTGTTGGCAAACGCCAGGGCAAGCAGCACCGCACCTCCGGCCAGCGCGACGAAACCGAGCATGGGGTGCAGCAGGAAGATGATCGCCAGGAAAAGCGGCGCCCAGGGCGCGTCGAAAAAGGCGAAGATGCCGGACCCGGTCAGGAACTGGCGCACCGTGTCGAAGTCGCGCATACCCTGCTCGGGGTTGCCGTCGAGCCGCTTAAGGCTGCCGCTGAACTGGGCAGCCAGCACCCGCTCTCCCAGCATCTGATCCAGGCGCCCGCCGATCCGCACCAGGATGCGCGACCGGAAGACCTCGAGCAGCGACATGGTTCCCAGCAAGCCGACCGTGATCAGGGTCAGCATGAACAGGGTGGCCTCACTGTGGCTGTGAAGCACCCGGTCGTAGACCTGCATCATGTAGAGTGAAGGCACCACCATCAGGAGGTTGATGACGGAACTGAACACTGCGGCCATAACGAAGGTACTGCGACAGGTCGCAAGCACCGCTCCCAGTTCGGACTTCTTGGTCATCATCAATGCTTCGACAGTTGCTCGGAAGGTCCCTGCGAAGCGCGGTGCCATCGAAGTCAGCACCTATGCTCGAGACCGATGAGACCGACTTTGCCGTCACCATGCTTAACGAGGACTTAATGGCAGGAAACGCTTGGAAACTGAGGCCGGAAAGGGCAGGGGACCTGTTCTGCCAGGTCTGATGCTGCGGAAAGGACGATAAGATCGTCCTCAACGCCTAATTGCGCTGCATACATCCATCGCATACGTTAGCATAGCGAGATATGCATCAATACGCACTCAGAGGAAGGTGGCGGGACATGTATGCCCATCCTCAGCACGGTGGCGGCGCGGAAGTGAAGAATCTGCGCAAGGCGGGCGGGGCCTGGTTGAAGCAGTGCCGCCTGAGCCGAGGTCTTACCCAGCTCCAAGTCGCCGACGCGGTCGGCCTCGGGAACTACACGATGGTTTCCATGATCGAGTCCGGACGGGGCAGAATCCCGCCAGAGGCCTATAAGTTGTGGGCTGCCGTTATGGACATGGACTCCCGTGATTTCGTCAAACAGATCATGCGTTTTTATGATCCTGTTACATTCGCCATACTGTTCGAAGATTAAGATAAATAACTATCAGTACTTATTTCACACAGGTCGGCGAATACTTTAAGCTGCATGGTCGGAACAGCCGTCCGCTACAGTACGACCATCAGGCCATCCCCTGTATCGATCGGTGTAACTTCTGCATCGGCCAACCGCATTTTGCCCGCACATCACAGGAACGTGAGGGATCAGGCTAAGGTATCCCGCTCAACGATCAGTCTTAACCACTGCCGAACAGGGCTTTGTGTGTGACAGGATCATAGTATCGCATGATCTGCTTGATAAAGTCTTGGGTATCGACGCCCAGGGCTCGGGCATAGAGCTCATAGCGATCCGACTGTAGCCGCAGCTTGCCGGCCTCGATCTGAGCGATCGTCGTGTAGTAGGGGAAACCGACCGCTTCCGCGAGCATGCGCTGGGAGAGACCAGACCTATTACGAAGCGTCTTGAGCCAAAGGCCGGCCTCCTTGCGGAGGTCACCTGCGCCATGGGCCGTGCTGGATTAAGGATCGGTGTCCATAGCGGCGGGTTGCTCAATGAGTTCCGGAGTGATCGGTAGAGGGAGACGAAAAAAGCCTAAGCAATTGCCAGGTAGATCGTTGGATTGTCATTCGGACTGCAATTTTCGGATCGTGCAAATCGTCAAATGAACATTCAAAAAAGAAGAGGTTGGCGCTAGATGACCAACCTCTTGATTTGATATGCAGGGATGCCGAAGCATCCCTGCGGCAGTCTTTTCCCTTGTGAAGGGATTGCTTTAGTGGGTCATCTTACACAGGCGTCTGGAAGATGAAGTCGTTGGCAGACAACGTGATGTTGCCAGCCAGTTCGACCTCATGGACTACGACTTCGTCATCGTCGGTCGTCTCATTCCAGGCAACGATCGTGACACCGCCACCCATCGAGATGTCGAGCCCGCTGAACTGGAAGACTTGATCCACGTCGCGCAGGTCGATCTTGTCCTGACCGATCGTGAAGTCGAGGATGACATCACGGTTGCCAAGGCCGCTACCCGTGTCTTCGTTGCCGAAGACGAAGATATCGCTGCCGAGGCCGCCCTTGAGCTGATCCACACCGGCACCACCCACAAGGATATCCAGACCGTCACCGCCGGTCAGGGTATCGTCGTTGTGGCCACCGGTGAGGGAACCCTTGGCATCCGCCGTGCCCTTGTAGCTCAGCTCGGCGGTCACCTTACCCAGGAAGTCCGAAGCATCGACGCTTTGGACAGTCGAGGACAGGTGATCCAGCGTGACGCTGCTATTCCTGCCAGCTGCCATTGCGTCATCTAGAACCTCCTGGGCGTCGAGCAGGTCCTGCTGCAGCTTTGCGGTCGTGCCGTCAACTTGATCGGCCAACAGAGCGGCGTTCGCGTCGAACAGGTCCTGCTGCAGCTCATCCCATGCTGGATTACCAGGCGCTGGATTTGAACTGTTGTTGTCCTCCTCCCAAGTCTCCAACGCGGTCGAGGCAGTAGTCACGGCGGCCTCGAGGTTCAAGCGTTGCGTGACTTCAGTCTGAGCGTTGGTCGCAGCGGTCTCGAGGTTCAAGCGTTGCGTGACTTCAGTCTGAGCGTCGATTACAGCCTGCCTGAAATCGGTAATCGTCTTTCCACCTATAACGTCCAACAGGCTAATGGTGGTCAACCCAGTGTCGTTGCTGGTGATCATCTCGCCGTCGAACGTCGCCGTCGTCGTACCTTCGACCCGGAGGTTGATGTTGCCGACGTTGGTCAGGGTTGCCGAGCTGGTTTCGCCGTCCACGAGGGTCGCCGAAACAGTCGTCTTCCCGGTTGCCGCGCCGATGACCTTGTCGCCGGACGTCAGGTTCTTACCGAAGTCGACCGACAGATCGTCTTTGTACTCGGTCGCCTCGTAACCCTCTTCGAGCCAGCCGTAGAAATCGCCGGTCCAGCCGGTGGCGTTCACTTCGGTATCGTCGGTGCCGATATTGACGATCCGCAGCCCTTCCATGGCATTCAAGCCCATCAGGCCCGGTTCCTGAAGCACCTCTTCGAAGCTGCCGATCTCGTACACGACGGGACCAGAGATCTTGGAAGCGTCCAGGGTGGCGCTTTCCATGGTCGTCAGACGGATCTTCTCGACACCGCTGATTTCAGGGCCGGCCACGATGGTCGGTTCGGCGATGGTCATGTAGTCGGACAGAACCGCCGAAACGACGTCGTTGTTCTCGGAGCCCACGACCTTGGTATTGTCCAGCGAACCGTAGTAGTTGGCGGACAGGGTCGCCGTACCGGTCAGCTCCGAAGCATTCAGCTCAGTGCCTGCCGCCAGGAGAATTTCGAGGCTGCTGGTACCGGAGACATTGACCTTCGCACCCTCGTTGTTGAAGAGGACGATCTGGCTGGCGGTCCCGGTGGTCGTCAGGTTGATGGTTTCGACATTCGCGATGTTCAACGCACCGGTCGAAACTTCCTCATTGGAGAAATAGACCTTCAGTCCGTCGATGGTCGCGTTGACGGTGTCTTCGCCGTCGCCGCCGTCGACACTATCGAGGTTGTCGAGGGTATCGCCGAAGTCGATGGTGTCGTTGCCGGCGCCGCCGGTAACCTGGACAGCTTCCGAGCCGGAACCGAAGGAAACGTTCAGACCGCCGCTTTCGCCCTGGGTGCTGACGATGGTACCGATGTTCGCACCGACGTTGAGCAGGGAAACGCTCTCGTTGCCGGAGACGTTGATCGTTACCGAGCCTGCGGCGACAGTGATGCCGGAAGCATCGACCGTACCCGCTTGCTCCACCGCCGACAGGTCGATAGTCTCGACGTTGGAAATCTTCAGAGCACCGGTTTCTTCGGTCAGGCCATCGACGATCGCCGTGACGCGATCGGAACCGACGCCACCAATCACGACATCCTTGCTGTCGAGCGTGTTGCGGAAGTCCATCGTATTGCCGGCAGAACCACCTGTGACGGTAACGTCACCGGAAGTCTCGCCGAAGCTCATCGTCAGAGCGCCCGTCAGCTGCGAGGCGTTCACAGAAGTCGTGCCCTCACCGATATTGAGCAGCGAGGTAGTATTCGTTCCCTTGACCGTGACGGTCTTGGCGCCGGTGATGTTCTCGAAGTCCAGACCGCCGGTGTTCAGGCTGGTGGTCAGATCGAACATCTCGACCTTGCTGATGGTCGGCGTGGCGACCGTCCCGTCGAGCGTGACTTCCATGCGGTCATAGTCGGAGTCGCCGCCCGTGAAGTCATCGCCGTTGTTCAGCGTACCAAGGGCACCCTTGAACACGTTGATGCCGGTCGGGGAAACACCGGGCAGCGCGAAGTTTTCGTTGGTGTCACTGCCACTGCTCAGTATCAGGAAACCGCTGGCGACGGCCAGATTGACTTCGGCCGTGGCAACGTTGCCGGGGGAATTGCCGGTCAGCGTCAAGGTGACCTTGCGGTCGCCGTCGCCGTTGATGGCATCGAAGGTGATGTTCTTCAGCAGGGTGTCGATCAGGTCGTCGGTGGCATCCTCGTTGAAGGTGATCACCATCGGCGAACCATCGGCTCCACCGGTGATCGTTCCGATGCTGATCTCCTCCTCGCCGTCTTCTACCAGCACAAAGCCGCTGACGACGCGGGCGCCTGAACCGGACAGAGCGAGAACGTCGGCGGGATCGACCGTACCGGACA
>NZ_JCACHA010001078.1:4966-5660 GCF_059503625.1 Skermanella sp. | reverse complement strand
CGCCCCGAGGTTCCCGTTCAGTACTGGCATATCTCCATCCGAGGCCGATAGCGGATGCGTTTCGGTTGCCCGAAGAGGCCCTTCTGGCCCTGCTGTGCCAACAGAACCGATGGGACGGCTTGCAGGCAGGATTGTGGGTCTATCGCCACCTGCCCGCCCTGATCCCTAACATCGGCAATCTGGATGCCGGTACTTTGACGACAAGTTCCGCGAGATCACGGCGACCATCGCAGGCTGTGGCTCCATTGAGGAAATCCGGGTCGCCTGAAACATCCGCCGGTAAAGAGAGTACGGCGTTGATTGAAGCCGAGGTGACGCTGTCCTGGACGGTTCTCTTCGTCATCAGGTCAGCGGAAATGCCATCAAGCCGACAATCCAAAGAGAACTGTAGATATCACCACACATCCCGCAGGCGGTCCCGCGTCGCCTCATCCGTGCACCCGACAACGACACGGACTTGATCCTCGGCGACCTCGCCCAAACCAAGAATCTGGATCTCCTCGCATGTCTTGATCAACCGGCGGAAGTTGTCCACTCCGGCGTGATCGATGTGGATGAAGGCATTAGCAGACAGCCGCAGGGGTATGGAAGCCACTACAACGCCGCACGACGCCGTCTACATCTACCGCCCAGAGTAGGGCCGAGCAGAACGGGCGAGAACTCATGCGGTGCATGAATGACGCATGCCGGCAAC
>NZ_JCACHA010001078.1:0-4956 GCF_059503625.1 Skermanella sp. | reverse complement strand
CGCATTGAGACCGAGGTCTACGACCTCGCGGCGGGATACTGTGGCGAGCAGACCCGCCGCCTTCTGGAGAAAACTGAGCAGCTTGCCCCTTTCGGTGGAGCGATAGTCACAACCCACCACCGCGAGATCCGACTCCGGGGCCACTTGGAGAAGCCCAAGCAGGCGGTTCTGAGGATGGCGGCCAAGGCTCCGGTGGAGGGCTGGCCCCATCAGGAGTTCTGCGGCGAAGTTCGGAAGTACCTGGACAACAACGTCTAAGCCATACCCGAAGGACCGCCGGCATTGGTCCTCCACGGCCTATCCGCATGGCCGGGCCTTACAGCCCGGCCATGACCAGCAGGTCACTGCGATCCCTGGGCCTCGGTCAGAGTCTGGTCATCCTCGACCTCGGCGAAATCGTTGTCGTTGTCATCCCACTTCTGAAGGGCAGTGACCTGCTGCTCGGTCATCGGCAGGGTCAGCTTGTCGCCCTCCATGGTGAACTGGTTGATTGGCACCAGAACCTTTTCCGACCCCAGGCCGAACCAGTTGCCGCCAGCCTGCACGACAGCAAACACGGTGGCTCCGGCGGTGCTGCTTCCCGTGGTGCCGGGAGTGCCGTTGGCCGAACTGGGCCGGACCACCTCATCAATCTCGCCGATCTCCTTGCCGTCAGCCCCGTAGACCTTCTGGTCCTCCAGGTCGTCAACCGTCATCATCATAATGCCGGCTCCACCGGTTCGGTTCGTAGTTGTCGTCGTTGTCGTGGTGCTCTGGGCCAGGGCCGGGGTTCCGCCTAGCACCGCGAGAGAAACACCAGCTATCAACACGGGCTTCAGCATCTGCTTACCTCCTGCACGGGAAAATACCTCGTTGGGATCAACAGGGCGGACTCCAAGGCATTCCCTGACAACGATGTTAGACAGTCACAAAGCGACCCAGCCGGTACTTTACTTTCAGGTTGAGGAGGTGCGGGACTGTCCATGCGATCCCAAGCGGATTTGCCACGACTCTGAGTTGGTACATCGATCAGGTGACGCGTCAGTATTATCTTAGGGACGAGTTTCCAACACCAGTGGGCACAGGCGGCGGATTTCATGCGTTCACTGCGAGATGCCGTGCACCCCATCCGAGGCCCTTGTCGTCGTCATGAAGAGAAACCCTGTCATCCATGTGGGAGTCATTCTAATAAAGCCCGAGGGCGTGATGCCGGAACTGGCCCCGGTACGACACCGCACTCTCCTGGGGATCTGCCGCAAGCTGATGGCTCCGGGCTTATATCGGGATCAGGAAATGGACGGCCGCCGGCTTCTCCAGCGGTTGCTCAGACGTGCAGATAAGCCGTCTTCCCTGGAGGTCATCATCGGCGTACTGCTCACAGCCCGTATGTGCGACCAGGACATCGATCCTAGGATCAGGGCCATCATCGCCGTCGCGGATATCGGCACCACCCCGGAGGACTATCCGGTGGAAGTCATCCTTGAACCGTTCAATTACGATCTCCAGGAAGATGACGGAGTCGCGGCATTGGTAGCAAGGCTGGTGCCGGTTTGGGACCGAAGAACGGATCAAGCATCGTGATCTCTCAAGATAAGCAGGTGACGACCAGGACCATCCCGCTCCTGCTGCCGTGTTCAGACGCTTGTCGATGTATGTTCATGGATACCAAGTTGATGTTGTCTGCGGATCATGCTTCCGAACATCAAATCTGACCGGCTCAGCCTCAATCCGCTGACTTTATGCGTGGGGCAGGCTCGGCTTGATGTCCGGAATGCCGGTCAGGAAGATCGCATCGTGCTGGTGCCCACAGTAGGCACAGAAGATGTACTCGTTCCAGTGGTTCACATCAGTCCCGTGCTTCATCAAGTTGGCATAAAGGTCCTGGACACGCGGAAGCCTCCTGCCCTCCATGCGGGCCAGTTCCCTGCCGATGTAGTCGATCACCGCCTGTTCCGCCACATTGACCAGCACATAGGGCGTGGTGAAAACGATGTGATAATCGACCAAGGCGTTGACCGGCGGCATCAGCCGGACGAACCAGAGTTCACCGGGTCGGCCAACGTATCCGGCCGGGACATGACACCGGTACATCGCCTGCGTCGTTATCTCCCTCAGCATGACCATCGATCCCTCAATGCCGCAGTTCACGTAGAACCCCATGCGGGATTGATGCATGAGGCCGACCACATCCGGTATCCATCCGGGCAGTCCCGTCAGTTCGGCGACACGCAGGATAGTGGTCCCCATCGTTTCCCGGCTCGCCCCGAACTGGACATCGAAGAATGCCCAGGTGGTGAAATAGCTCGGCGTGAGCGGGCTCATTGGCGGACCACTCGGCAGATATTCGTCCTCGGCTCCCCCTACGACGCGGGCATAGCCCTTCGCCTCGCTCATCATCGAAATCTGCTCCGCCAGTAACGACGCGAAATTCTGGCCGACCACGTAGAGGGCATGGCATGGATCGCTGCCCTGCTGAACGAGTTTCCTCACGCGGTCAGTGTCCAGTCCTGCTTCATGGACAAGTTCACGCCCGGCCCGATAGCCCGACAGATCGATGACATTCGACCTGATCTGCATGGTGATCTTTTTGGCGATCTTGTCAGCTACGCTTCCCATGCGGGGTTCCCGGCTCCGGTCGATGTGGCTGGCAATCGGAGCAGATCCCTGGGGCATCTGCACAGATTTTCTTCGCTGCGGCTGGACATCCATTCAAGGCAACGTGATTCAGCGGCACCAGGAGAATAGCGGTCTACTGGCCGAGCATCTATGGGTGATGCATCATAAACTGACTCGTACTCGCCATACCACAGCATGCCGCCGACACGTTGAACGATGCTGGTGCCCGTTTGGACCACGCGGCTTCACCAGCCCGTCCGGGCGAAACGAAGGCACGCAGGCATTCCGGATTGCGTGAACATCAACGAGGCCGGGACGACGGGATTTACTTCAAGAACGGCGATGTGACGGACGGCAGCATCGCGGGCGGCGACCTCGACCCCATCAGGTAATGGCTAGTAGTGACCCGCCAGTTCCTCACTCGGGAATGGCTCTCCTTCAAGTCACTAACTTCATGCCAGGAGGACGGGAGCGAACGCAAGGGAACCGGCCTGATGACCTCTTGTTGTGGCATTTAGAATAATCTTGAGGAGAACCAACATGGCCGCTACCACGGGCACACCGCCGGGCGGAACTACGGGCACCTCCAATGACAAACCAGGGGCCACCAAGGTCACCGACACCAGCCGCGACAAACCTGATGCCGCCTCTGCCGCAACAACTGAATCGAGCCAGCCGTCCGCTGAGAAAATCCTCGAAACCAGTACCGGCTCGACCTCGGCCGGTTCGACCGGCACCGGTACCCCGACGCCCTCCAGCATAACAGTCACCCAGAGTGACACCAGCAAGAGTTCCGCTGCCACGTATGGTGACCCAACCGGGTTTGGCGGCATCACCGAACCTAGCACGTCAACGACTGACACCTCGTCCCGAACCGGTACCGGCCAGCAAGTCAGCAGCCGGGCTGCGGAGGAGTGGCAGCAGCGAAAACAGCAGGTGTCTGAAGTCGCCGGCAACCTCAAGGACAGTGCGGCCCGGTCTGCGGAGCAGGGTTGGAACGCTGCCAACCGGGCGACATACCGGGTTCGCCAGCAAAGCCGCCAGAGCGTCAACGCCGCTCAGACGGTGATCACTGAATATCCGCTGGCGACCGGAATGGTCGCCCTGGGGGTCGGGTTGCTGGTCGCCGGGCTTCTATACAGCCAATCCCGGAAATCCCAATCTTACCGGCACTACTATGATCGGGATCGGGATCTCGATCTTGGAGAGTACGGATCGTCACGGGACTATCGCCCTTGGGATCGGGAGAGCGATTACCGGCGAGCAGAGGGCAATGCCGGCTATGACAGATCGGGCTACTAACCTGTCGGCACGCCCGAACCTACTCTGTCCATCATATCTTGCCCCACCCGGATGGTGACGGAAGAACCAACCGGTTCCTCGGCGAGCCGGCGGGGCGAGACGGCCGTCGCTCAAGCCGCCTGGACCCGAAGCCAGTCTTTGATTAGGCCGCCAGCGGGACCCAAGTGACCGAAAAGCGGTTGCAGGCCAAGGGTGATTTCCTGCTAAACCCTGCGGATAGCTGGATAGCCATACTCCAGGTCACCCTCAATTTCCCCGATGCAGGACCCGCAGTTACCCCCGCAGTCGCGGGTAATGGGATCGTCCGGTCGGTCGAGCAGACGACCACAAACGCCGCACTTTGATGTGTCCTGCGTCATGACCTTGTCCTCCGCCTGTTCAGTATGGAGTCTACCGAACTGGGCAGGCTCATGATGAAGTAGGTCATTTGTTCAATGGCTCAGTCTCGGAAGCAGATTAAACTTCCATCGATCAATGCCGGTGCGAATTGGCCTGTTGCTCCCTTATCCACGCAGCACCGAGCATAGCAGCCGTTTCCTCCCTGAAGCCATCCCGCTGCCGCACAGCCATTTCTACCATTGCAGCAGTCTCCTCATCTATCCTCAGGGCAACACAGTCCAAGAGGGCCGTCACCATGACCTCCCTGCCGCAATTCGTTACCCGCTGGGTTAGCTCAAGGAGGTGGTGATAGCAGCCATTTGCGGCCCGCTGCTCGGGTGGGATTGAGAGCACCTCCTTGACTAATGCCCGCTCATCCGCCAGCAGGTCATCGTATGCCTGCAATCGTTCAATGCATGCCGGCTGTCGTTCCCGTATGTCGGAGTCAGTGTTCATGTGGCCCACCTGTGAATTCCGACCTTCTACGGCCCAAGTCTAAGCCACCATCTTCCTAAATTAAAATACAAATAAGGATAAAAAATCATATAATGTAATGCTGATCGCGTCGGTTGCCGGCTAGTTATCCTGACATCGTCAATGCACGCGGCCCCAGCAAGGGAATAGCCTTGTCCTTCATGATCGATCCGGATGGCCAGTGTGGTGGCACCTGGAGAACTGCGA
>NZ_JCACHA010001077.1:0-5667 GCF_059503625.1 Skermanella sp. | reverse complement strand
TTTACTGTGCGGCGCCAAGCTTGACAGGGTACAGGCTGGCGTGGCTTGCTGCTTCATGAGCAATGCCAAGGGCCTCGATGAGAGGGATTTATCCGTCACGTGCATTGACGTACCAGATGCGAGAGGCCGTCCCTGTCTTTGCATGCCGCAGCTTCAGCCTGAACTCCGTGTCAACCAACGAACCAGCGTCAGGATAGGGTCCATTCGCATTCCCGATCCAGCGGTATCGGACTGGAGTGGCATCATTTCAGGCAGCATTGAGAGCGCGCTGCCGGTCTAGATCGAACCTGTCACAACCGGACATGGTTTGCTTGATCGTCTTCGGGTCGCTGATCTGTCCCGCCACAGGACCGGAACCCCACGGCAGTGACAACGCTTTCCGGATCTCCTGAGATCGCGGACAAGGCCATCGGCGAACTTGGCCAGAGCGGTTTTCTTGGCCGCTGCCAGCCAGGCATCCAGCCGCTCCGCCTGCTGGCACCGCATCATGGCGCGGAACGCACCAGCTCAATAATCCGGCCAAGTTCCGACAACGCGCCACTCAGGGCTTCGACAGACCGCTGCTCTATAGAGTTGATTGTCTCGCAATCAGCCACCTCGATCCACGGAGCCCGCCGCTTCGACGGCATCTTCCACACCCTCTCGAAGGGCGCCGTTCCGGATGATGACGGGTCCGCGTCGCGGAGACGGCTGACCCAGCGCTGCCCGGTGCGGAGCTGCCTTTGAAAGCCGCGTCTGCAGATCTCTTCCCACCGGATCGGCCGAGGGGGCTGACCGTCGGCGGCACCTTGGAACAGACTGGGAAGAAGTGTTTCACGAGGTTACCCGATGGTCCTCTTGCAAGATCTACATCCCGGTAATCGGGGTAAAATCAAAGCCGCCGGAATGTCTATGACTGTGTGCACTTATACATTGGCTGCGCCAATGTGTGCCTCGGCGTCCGGACCATCATCCTATCGGCTTGGCGGTTTGCCGATGCGGTTTGACAAGCCGCCACGCCGATAGGATCACCCGTATTCAGGATTTCGGCGGAGTGAGGAGCACCCAGAGTCTTGCGATCTTTCCATCGACGATTTCAGCCGCATCCATGCCGGTGATCACAACTGGTCCATCGGCTGGACCGGCCTGCCAGTGCAGCGATCCCAGACCGTGGTGCCCGACGGCATCGCCTTCGGGTGTGAAATGGAATGTCGGTCCGAACTGCTCCAGAAGACTTCCGGCAACAGCGGAGATCGCGGCGCGTCCCGTCACGATGTTGGTCGGTTCGTACATGGTGGGCTCGGCGACAAACAGGTCTTCGAGGGCTGCTGCGCGCTTCTGCGCATCGCGCTCATTGAAGACGCGCTCCAGGTTCGAGCGTAGAAGATGATTGTAGTCAGGCTCTTCTTCCTGCTTTGTGGTTTGATCCGCGATAGACATGGACTTTCCCTTCTCTGGAGCGACATTGCCGCTCACGCTAGTTGTTGAATCTGACCAGGTTCAGAGCGGGGAGCGGACCACCGGGGAATTGGACAAGACGGCTGCCAGTGGCGAGCGGACCGAGGTCGATGCCGAAGAAGCCGAGCCGGTCGATCAGCGCACCTGCCTGCGCCTTCGCATCGCTGTCGTCGCCTGAGTAAAAGAGCACACGTTTGCCGCCGTTGCTGGACGGATCGCCGGCAACCAGATGCGGCTGGAGATGATTGAACGCCTTGACGACCCGTCCACCGGGCACCAGGCTCGCGAACACTTCCGACGAAGAATGGTCGCCAAGGGGCACGGGCTTGAACAGCGGCGCTTCGATCGGGTTGTTGGCGTCGATGACAATGCGGCCGCCGAAGTCAGGTAATCCTGCGAGTGCGGCAGACAGCTTCGACCAGTTGACCGCGACGAAGACGATATCCTTCGCCGCCGCGTCCTCACGCGTGCCGGCCGTGATGCCTGGCCCAAGGGCGGCGACGGTCTCCGTCAGGCTTTCCGGTCCGCGGCTGTTGGAAATCGTGGCACGGATGTTGACGCGGGCGAGGGCGGTGGCGATGGCGCGGCCGATCTGGCCCGCACCGATAATGCCGATACTCGACATAGTGTCTCCCCGGTGTTGGGTGTTGGGTGTTGGGTGTTGGGTGTTGGGTGTTGGGTATTTGGTGCTTGCGATCAGGCGGACTGGCCGCCATCGACGTTCAACGTGGCGCCAGTGATGTACCCGGCGTCAGGACCGGCAAGGAAGGCGACCGCCGCGGCGATGTCTTCAGGCTGGCCGTAACGGCCAAGGGCGGCGAGGCCTTTCAGCATTTCGGCGAATGGACCATTTTCCGGGTTCATTTCGGTATTGATGGCGCCGGGCTGTATCACGTTGACCGTAATGTTACGTGGGCCGAGATCGCGCGACCATCCGCGGGTATAAGCCGCCACTGCCGCCTTGGTGGCGACGTAGTCGGCCGCACCGGCGAAAGGGACATGCACCGCGCCCGTGGTGCCGATCGAGACGATGCGGCCGCCGTCCGTCATGAGCGGCACCGCGGCGCGGACCGCCACCGCCACGCCCTTCACATTGATGTTGAGCTGCCTGTCGAAGGCGGCGATGTCGGCATCGGCATCATCAACGGTGCCGGTGACGAAAACGCCCGCTGAATTGACCAGAATGTCGAGGCGACCGAACGTCGAGTGAGCCTGACGCACCAGAGCCTCAACTTCAGGGGTGTTGGCCTGGTCAGCCTTGATGGCGACCGTGCGGCGGCCGAGGGCTTCCACCTCTCGGACGAGATGCTCGGCCTGCTCGTGCGAGGCGGCGTAGCTGAACGCGACATCGGCGCCGTCGCGGGCGAGACGTCGGACGATGGCCGCACCGATGCCGCGCGATCCGCCGGTCACGAGTGCCGCTTTGCCGACGAGAGGTTGGGAAATTTGGGTCATGGCATTCACTCCTTGGTTTAGTTGATGGAGTGAACATAGCGCCATCATTCCCTTTGCATTAGGCATGACTGAGTTGGTACTATTTCAACGATCCATTGAAGAGGCCCCTTGGAAACCCTCGCCAACCTCGAAGCTTTCATGCAGAGCGCGGAGCATGGCAGCTTCTCCGAAGCAGCCCGGCGGCTGTCGCTGACGCCGGCCGCGGTCAGCCGGAACGTCGCCATGCTGGAGCGCAATCTCGGTGTGCGGCTGTTTCACCGCTCGACGCGTAAGCTGACCCTGACCGAAGCGGGAGAAACGTTCCGGCTGGCAATTGCCGATAATCTGGAGGGAATTCAGGCCGCGATTGCGGGCGTTGCCGCTGATGGCGGGGAGCCCGCCGGCACGCTCAAGGTCAGCCTGGCTCCCACCTTCGGCGTGACCCACATTCTGCCCCTGCTGCCGGGATTTCTGGCGCGTTATCCGGGCATCCGACCCGAATGGCATTTCGAGAACCGGCAGGTCGATCTCGTCGCGGAAGGCTATGATGCCGCCATCGGGGGCGGCTTCGATCTGTCCCCAGGGATCGTAGCCCGAACCTTGGCGCCGGCGCACATCATCGCGGTCGCGTCACCCGCCTACATGAACGGCCAGGTGCCTCCAAGCGATCCTGCGGGGCTTCGGGGATTGACCGGTATCGTGATGCGCTCGCTGCAGACCGGCCGTGTCCGGCATTGGACCATGCGCGATGTCACCGGCCGGGAGATGCCTGCGCTCCTTCAGGAGTCCATCATCGTCAATGACCCCAGCGCCATGCGCGAAGCGGCGCTGCTGGGCCTCGGTGTCGCCATGCTCGCCGTTCCCGACGTGCTGCCAGCGTTGGAAAGCGGTCAACTCCGTCGCCTGGCGCCGCACTGGTACTCCGATGCGGGCGCGATCTCGATCTATTACGCATCGCGCACGCTGTTGCCCGCGAAAACCAGGATCTTCGTCGATTGGGTCAATGCAGCGTTCAAAGAGCAGCGCCTGGCTGAACGGTTCGCCGGGAGCTTAGCATAGACGTTACCGCTTCCTCGATTAGCGTTTCGTTGAACTGAAGCAAGCGTTGCCTTTAAAATCGCCCAAAGTGCATACTTGAATAGCCCAAAGGACGTTCTGTATCACAAATAAAGCAAGGATATATTGGTAAATTCTGGCCCATATAGCGCTGGCCTTACTAGTTCGGAATGTTTTCTCGATGATTTTCACTACTAGGGAAAGCGCCATAGAACGATCAAGCTTATATGGCAAGTCAAGACTACAGGCTTGCCTCTCGCCTTCCATAACATTCCTCAGCGGCGGTCACCATGCGACGTGGGGCTATAGCCACCAAATCAGCGCCACTGCCGCCACTAGCCACACCGTTACGATGACGGCCGCGCCCGCGCGACTGACGGGCTTTCCCTCGGCCCTGGTGGCGGCGGCGCGATGCTCGGCCATTAGATCCGGAGGCACCAGTTGGACAGCCAGCGTGATCGCCAGAGGCAGCAGGATCACTTCATCCAGGTAACCAAGGATTGGAATGAAGTCGGGGATCAGGTCGATGGGAGAGAGCGCGTAAGCGGCAATTGCCAGCGCGAAGGCCTTGGCATACCAGGGAGTGCGGGGATCGCGGGCAGCGAGCCAAAGGGCGTGAACATCCCTCCTGATCGCTCGCGCCCATTCCTCGATCCGTTGCAGGATCTGCTTCGCTCCACCTTGTTCCACGCCGCCGGGAAACCTTTCAAGAAAAGTTTTATGCACTTTGGCCTGCAACACCCCTGCTGCTACGCCGTTAGGCTGAGCATGACACAGGATCCCGACTTTCTGAGCGCCAGCTTGGACGACATGACCGAGATAGCAGCGATGGCGTGGCAGTCCTCACCTCAGGAATGCGTGCACCTGTTGCATAAGTTTCAGGCCGTCAGCGACACGTTCCTGCTATTCGCCCAAGTTTATCAGCACGCAGCCAGCCTGGAGGCGGAGCGCCAGTCGAGTGAACCGGCGGAACCACCAGATGAGTTGCGCAGCATGGGTGGCAACAGCCCTCGGTAGCAGCCTTTCCATAAAGTACCTACCTGGCTCCGCTTTGGAAAGGTGCAGCATGTCCCATAAATCCCGTTCTGCGCCTGATGTCGCGAACTCTGATGTTCGAAAGCGTACAGACGCCTATGCTGTGCCCGATCTTGATTATCGACCATCAGATAGTCTTAATTGATGGGAAGCAATTTTGAAGCCCTACACAGGCATGACGGACGAGACCAATTTCATACGTGACCGCCTGGACAGACTGGCCGATCTAGCTCACCTGGCACTGATCACCCTAAGCAAGGACCCAGGCCGCTTGGAGCGGACACTCCAGCTTGTCTGTCAGGCGGTTGAGGTGCTTGCCTGGGCGCGTCAGCATAGCGGACATGCGGAGCGCCAGAGAGAGGCTGACGAGGCGGTCGCACTTTGCCAGCGGATCGTTGAACAGGCACAGGCAGTTGGGCTGTTCATCGTAACCGATCGCATCCGGACGCAGCCCCCCTTTCATACAGAAGGTCAGCGGCTTGCCTGAGACCTTCCTCCACCGCGGCCGTGAGGCGGACGATCCCGATCAGGTCGAGTGCACCCGCCATCTCCTGCAATGGGTGGCGGAGCAGACCGCACGAAGCCAGGATCTGACCAAGGTGACCCATGAAGCATGTACCCGGGCGGCATCTCTGTGTACCGAGAGCGCGATGTTGTTGGATGAAATAAGGTTTCGGTGCAGCACTCTCCGCTAGGCAGTGTCCT
>NZ_JCACHA010001076.1:0-5669 GCF_059503625.1 Skermanella sp. | reverse complement strand
GTTCTCGGAATAGATCTTGTCGATGGCGGACCCGATGCCGCGACCTTCCTGGTGGAACTGCTCGACCCGCCCGGCAGCCCGCCGGCCTGATCCGGCAGCGTCAGGCCATCATTTCACCGGACGCAATGATGAAGTGTCGAAGCCGGGCATTCTCGCCATGCACTCGATGCAGCAGTCTCGCGATGCGGAACGGGAATGGACCCGTCCGACACATCGCGGGACTTGGATATGAAGCTCTATCACCACCCCCTGTCGGGCCACGCGCATCGCGCGCGTTTGTTCGTCTCGCTTCTCGGGCTGCCCCATGAACTGGTGGAGGTCGACCTCAAGGCCGGTGAACACAAGACCCCGGAATTCCTGAAGCTCAACCCCTTCGGGCAAGTGCCGGTGCTGGACGATGACGGCGTCGTCATCGCGGATTCGAACGCGATCCTGGTCTATCTCGCCAGGAAGGCAGGGCGTACCGACTGGCTGCCGGAAGATCCGGGCGGTGCCGCCGGCGTGCAGCGGTGGCTTTCCGCAGCAGCCGGAGAAGTCGCCTATGGTCCTGCGGCGGCCCGGCTCATCACGGTATTCGGAGCGAAGTTCGATGCCGAGGAGGTCATCGCCCGGGCGCATGTCTTCCTGAAAAGGCTCGAAAACCAACTGACCGGACGGGACTGGCTGGTCGGCGGGCGTCCGACGATCGCGGACGTCGCGATCTACAGCTATGTCGCGCGGGCACCGGAGGGCAACGTCGATCTGTCAGGCTACCCCGCCGTCAACGCGTTCCTCCGCCGGATCGAGGAACTGCCGTGCTTCGTTCCCTTCGCCCGGACACCGGCCGGCCTCGCGGCCTGACTTCGCAACATCGATCCGCCTGGGACATCGGAGATGACCGTGACACTGACGAAGCTGCCGGCTTGGCACGAGGGCGAGAGGTTCATCCAGGAAAAGGTGGGCGTGGCCGAGCGGATGGCGGCCGTCGGCCAGCGGGTGGTCCGCGACTACATGCCCGACGAACACCGCGACTTCTATGCCCAGCTTCCCTTCGTCGTGCTGGGAAGCGTCGATCCCGAAGGCGACCCGTGGGCCACGCTCCTCGTCGGCAAGCCGGGCTTCATGTCATCGCCGGCGCCGACGGCCCTCGACATCGCCGCCCACGCGGACCCCGGCGATCCGGCGGGCGAAGGCATGCGGGACGGAGATCCCATCGGTCTCCTGGGGATCGAGATGCACACCCGGCGCCGCAACCGGATGAACGGCATCGTCGCGGTCGGCGGCGCCGGATTTCGGGTCGATGTCGACCAGAGCTTCGGGAACTGTCCCCGCTATATCCAGCTTCGCCAGTTCGACTTCGCAAGGGACCCCGCGGAAACGTTCATGGGTGCCGTGGAGGACTTGCCCCAACTCGACTCACCCGCGCGCGCCATGATCGAGGCGGCGGATGCCTTCTTCGTCGCGACCTATGCCGACCGCAAGGAGCGCCGGCAGGTTGACGTTTCCCATCGCGGCGGCAAGGCGGGTTTCGTCCGGATCGCCGGGGACGGCATCCTTACCGTGCCCGATTTTAACGGCAATCTCTTCTTCTCGACCCTGGGAAACATCGTCCTCAACGGCAAGGCCGGGCTCGTCTTCATCGATTACGAAAGCGGCGACATGCTTCAGATGACCGGCAACGCCGAGGTGGTTCTGGAGTCGCCGGAGATCGCCGCGTTCCAGGGTGCGGAGAGATTATGGACGTTCCGGCCGCGCCGTATTCTGCGCCGGCCCGGCGCAGTGGCGCTGCGCTGGTCGTTGCGGGAAGACGCCTGGTCTCCCAGCTCTCTTCTGACCGGGGATTGGGCGCAGGCGGCCGCTCGTTTGCAGGCGGCAGAGCTCGCAAGGCGCTGGCGGCCTTACAAGGTGGCCAAGATCGTCGAGGAGAGCCAGTCGATCCGCTCCTTCTACCTGGAGCCTGCCGATGGGGCGGGGCTTCTTCCCCATGCCGCCGGCCAGCATCTGCCGATCCGCGTGACCGTTCCCGGCGCGGATAAGCCCGTCGTTCGGACCTACACGCTGTCCGTGGCCCCGTCCGACGGTCTGTACCGCATCAGCGTCAAGCGGGACGGCGCGGTGTCGCGTCACCTTCACGATACCATAAGCGTCGGCGACGTCATCGAGGCTCGCACACCCGACGGTCAGTTCACCATCGACCCCTACGAGACGAGACCCGCCGTCCTGCTGGCCGGAGGTATCGGAATCACCCCGTTGCTCGCGATGCTGCGTCACATCGTCTACGAAGGCCAGCGCAGGCAGCGGATGCGGCCGGTCATCCTCTTCCAGGCCGCGCGTTCGAAGCTGGATCGTCCCTTCGACCGGGAACTCGCCGAACTCGTGGAAGCCGCGCAAGGGGCGGTGAGATGGATCCGGGTGCTCAGCGATCCCGGCGGCGCCGGGGAAGGCATCGACTACGACGCGCCGGGCCGCATCGACATGGCCCTGCTGACCCGCTTCCTGCCGTTCGACGACTACGACTTCTATCTTTGTGGCCCGCCCCTTTTCACGCAGGCGCTGTATGACGGGCTGCGGAAATACAGCATTGCCGACCGGCGGATCTACGCCGAGACGTTCGGACCGTCGTCATTGAAGCGCATGGCGGATGCCGGCGCCGCCTTGCCCGTTCGCCCCCCGCCTTCGACGGCGCCGGTGCCCGTAGCCTTCATGGACTCGCTGAAGGAGGCGCGCTGGACCCCGGAATCCGGCACCTTGCTCGAGCTGGCGGAAGCGCGCGGCCTGGAGCCCGATTTCAGCTGCCGCGAAGGCACATGCGGAACCTGCCGGACCAAGCTGCTCAAGGGTGCCGTGACTTACGTCAGGGAACCGACCGCCAGCGTCGCCGCCGACGAGGTGCTGATCTGCTGCGCCGTGCCGGCCGAGCAAGGGTCCGGCGGGGAAGATCGCATCCAACTCGCTCTTTGACAGCAGCGGCGCGGCTATTTCGGTGAGATCCCGATCCAAGGTTCTTGTGCCGGTCCGAAGGTTCTTGCACGAGTACTCTCATGGCAGCCGAACGCATGAGGGGACCGGATGGACCGTTGGCAGGCAATGCGGATCTTTGTGAAGGTCGCGGAGACGGAGAGCTTTGCCGAATCCGCACGCCAGCTGCATATGAGCGCGCCGGCGGTGACGCGCGCGGTAGCCGCCCTCGAAGATCTGATCGGAGCGCGCCTGTTCGTCCGCACGACCCGGTCGGTGAAGCTGACGGAACCGGGCAGCCGCTACCTGGATGACTGCCGCCGGATCCTGTCGGACATCGTCGAGGCGGAAGCCGCTGCGGCGGGCTCCTATGCCACGCCGTCCGGAACGCTGGCTGTCACGGCATCGGCGCTGTTCGGGCAGATGTACGTGCTCCCGATCATGCATGAATACCTCAAGACCTATCCAACCGTGTCCGGCAGGCTTCTTTTCGTGGACCGGCCGGTTAACATCGTCGAGGAGGGCGTCGACGTCGCAATCCGTATCGGCCACCTCCCTGATTCGGGGTTCTCGGCGATCAAGGTCGGCTCCATACGGCGCGTCGTCTGTGGAGCGCCGGCCTATTTCGAAGAGCATGGCGTTCCCGCCGCCCCCGCCGATCTCAAGGATCATCGCATCGCGGCATCGACGAGCGCCTGGGCCTCGCCCGAGTGGAGATTCGCGCACGACCAAAGGGTGACGATCAGCCCATGGCTGCAATGCAACACCAATGATGCCGCGATAGCGACGGCTTTGGCTTGTTCAGGCCTGACGAGGGTCCTTCACTATCAGATCGGTCCCGCCCTGCTCGACGGCAGACTTCGAATCGTGCTTGCCGACTACGAGGAGCCGCCGCTGCCGGTTCACGTGCTTCATCCGGAGGGACGCCACGCACCCGCCAAGGTAAGAGCCTTCGTCGATCTGGCGGTGTCGCGCCTTCGTGAGAATCGGTTCATCAACTGAGACCTTCCGCACCCCATGGGCTTCGAAGTTCTCGTTTCAGATCAGGCGGCTATTTTCGCGCCGACGTCTCCTCAATGCTCTTAGAGCGGCTCAAGATTTTGTTAGGCGCTCTTATCGAAAGATCGGCACTGTCTTTGACCATCCAACGCACCGTGGGCACGCATTTACCGCACTGGGGGGAGCAGCCGAGATGACGGAACACGCCGGCCGGGGATGAAACGCCCTTACGCAGCGCTACGCAAACCTGCTTTTCCGTAAAGGCATTGCATATGCAAACGTACACAGTTCTCTCCCCACATGCGTTTTTGTATTTTAAATCTTGTTCCTGTTCTTGAAGCCACGTTGGCAGGTCTCGCATCAAAACTGCAAATACCGTTTATGTTTAATCCGATACCTTATCAGTATGGACATGCCGTCATTTTCCGGACGGTGCCGCGAGATAGTTGACGGCCAGTGACGCCATGGTCCGGGCGCCGACCACGAGCGCGCTCTCATCGACGGAGAAGTTGGCGTTGTGGTTGGGAGCGGCCTTCGCGGGGTCCTGACCCTCCGGTGTTATTCCCAGGAAGACGAAGAGGCCGGGCGCTTGCTGCGCGAAGACCGAGAAATCCTCCGACGCGCCGACCCGCAGGGAATGGCGGACCCGGCCATCGGCCGCGCGCTCCAGCATCGGCAGCATGCGCTCAGTCAATTCCTCGTCGAACACGCCGTTGGCGATCCCGGCGACATAGCGTTTTGCCGGGTCCTCGTGCGCGTCCCTGCCCGTGCACAGGGCGGCGGTGATGGCCGCGACGACGATGGTGATGCCGCCGAAGAAGGCGACGCCGATCGACGCCAGACTAGCGGCGGCGATGATCGGCCGCGCCGGAGTCCGGTAACCGGACAGGTGCAGGATCGCCATGCCGGGCAGAAACTGTCCCGTCAGGCTCACCAGCACCAGCGGAAGGGCAAGGCTCAGCGTGGTGCCCCATGTCCATTCCGGAGCGATGAACACGGGCGTCGTCAGGTGCAGTTCGAAACCGCCGACGTTGGTATCGCCCAACAGCATCGCCAGGATGACGCCGGACAAGAGCACCAGGACGATGCAGTAGCGCGGCACCAGACGCCGGAACACGACGTAGGCCGCCACCATGCCGAACGTCAGCGCCGGCATGGTGGTGGCCGATTTGAAGGCGTTGACCCCGAACTGGAACAGAATGCCGGCCATCATGCCCGCCGCGATGCCGGCGGGAATGCGCCGCGTGATCCTGTCGAAGGTCCCGGAAACGCCGATCACGAAGATGATGACTGCGGCTGTGATATAGGCGCCGACCGCTTGATTCAGCGTGATGGCGGGAAACAGCGTCACCAGCAGGGCGGTACCCGGAGCCGACCATGCCGTGATGACGGGCACCCTCAACGCCCAGCTCAGAAGGATTCCCGACAACCCGGCGCCGATGGAAATTCCCCATATCCACGAGGCGATCATGTCGCCGGACACGTGGGCGACGTCCGCCGCCTGGAAGAAGATCACCGCCGGACCTGAATATGAGATCAGCACCGCCAGGAAGCCGGCTGCGACAGCCGAAACCGACCAGTCGTTTCTCAGGGAGCGGGTTTGATGATTTTGAATGTCATCGGTTTCGGCGACGGCTTTCTGCATGACCATGCTCCCTACTTCGAGGCTGTGCCGCCGAGGAAGCTCAGCAGATGCCGGTTGACGCGGCCGGCCTGCTCGACCGCCAGGAGGT
>NZ_JCACHA010001075.1:0-5675 GCF_059503625.1 Skermanella sp. | reverse complement strand
GGAGGAAGAGCGCGGAGTCACCGTCATCGGCGTCATCCGCGACGGACGTCGGGTCTTCGCGCGGCCGGGCACCGTCAGGTTCCAATCCGGCGATATCGTCCTGCTGGAAACCGACACGGCCACATTGCAGCATCTTGTCGAGCTGGAAGGTCTGGCCCTGGTGGCGCAGGGCGCCGGCGGACGCGAGTTGCGGCTGACCGAGGCGATGGTGATGCCCAATGCCCTGATCCAGGGCAGCAGCGCCCTGTCGCTCGACCTGAGGGAACGCTGGGGCGTCAATCTGGTCGCGGTGTCGCGCCAGGGCCGGCGCTTCGAGGGGCGACTGCGCGACGCCAATCTCAGCGCCGGCGATATCCTTCTGCTCGACGGCGATCCGGAGATCGTCGCCGAGGCGATGGAGGAACTGGGCTGCATCCCGCTGGCCGACCGCAAGCTGGAGTTCGAGCCGCGCCGGACATGGCTGATCGTCCCGGTCTTCGCCGCCGCCGTGACCGCCGCCGCCTTGGATCTGGCATCCGCCGCGATCGCATTCACCTGTGCCGTCCTGGCGATGCTGGCGGCCCGCATCATCCGCCCCGCATCCCTGTACGAGGCGGTCGACTGGCCGGTGGTCGTGCTGCTTGGCGCCATGATCCCGCTCGGCACTGCCGTCCAGACGACGGGGTTGGCTGGATGGATCGGCGAAGTGGTCGTCATGATGGCGCCGGCCTTGGGGCCGACCGGCATGCTGGCCGTCGTCCTGATCGCGGCCATGGCGGTAACGCCGATGCTGAACAACGCGGCGACCGTGGTCATCATGGCGCCTGTCGTGGTCAACATCGCCCAGCAACTGGGGGTGTCGCCCGACGCCTTCCTGATGGCGGTCTGCATCGGCGCGTCCTGCGACTTCCTGACCCCCTTCGGCCACCACAACAACTCGATCATCCTGGGACCGGGCGGCTACCGGTTCGGCGATTTCTGGCGGGTGGGGCTGCCGCTGGACCTGATCGTGATCGTGTTGTCGCTGCTGCTGATCCCACGCATCTGGGCGTTCTGACTGCCTGAACTGATCTGTCTTCAGTTCGTTGTGCAAAATCCAAAAATTGTACTATGCAAAAAGCCACGAGCGCCTTTGCTGTGAATGGATTTGACATACCCGCGATGTGACAAATATCTTGTATCAGGGTTTAAGCATGTCATCTTGTTTGATTATACAGTGATGTGCAGAGAAAATTTGTTAAATAAGCGAGGGTTGCAGGCCATGGCGAAGAATGGAACGGGTGGAATGGGCAGGTCATTCCTGGGCAAGGTACTTGCCGGTGGAGTGGCGTCCGTTCTCTGCCTGGTCGCCGGGTCGGCGATGGCGGAAGTGCAGACCGTCCGTTTCGCCCGCCAGCTTGGCCTGGGCTATCTCCAGCTATACGTGGCGCAGGATCTGAAGCTGGTAGAAAAGCACGCTCGGGAAGCGGGGCTGGGGGACGTGACTGCCGCCTATGCGCCGCTCGGCAGCCCGTCCGCCGTCAACGACGCGCTGTTGTCAGGCAGTGCGGAATTCGCCGCCGCCGGCATTCCGCCCTTCCTGATCCTGTGGGACAAGACCCGCAAGAGCGCCGATGTCCGCGCTCTCGCCACGTTGAATTCCCAGCCGGCCTACCTGAATACCAACAAGCCGGATGTAAAATCCCTGGCCGATTTCACGGAAAAGGACAGGATCGCTGTTCCGACCGTCAAGCTGTCGTATCAGGCGATCATCCTCCAGATGGCGGCGGAGAAGCAGTTCGGCGAAGGCAGCTACGCCAAGCTCGACAACCTGACCGTCTCATTGAGCCACCCGGAAGCGACGATTTCCCTGCTGTCCGGCAAGACCGAGGTCTCGGCCAGCTTCACCAGCCCGCCGTTCCAGTACCAGCAGCTCGAGAGCGACAAGATCCACCGGGTCATCAGCTCGTACGACGTGCTGGGTGGCCCCGGCTCCTTCAGCGCGCTGTGGACGACGGCCAAGTTCCGCGAGAACAACCCGAAGACCACCAGGGCCGTCCTTGCCGCGATGGACGAGGCCAGCGCTTTCATCAAGGAAAACCCCAAACAGGCGGCCGAGATCTACATCCGCCTGGACAACTCCAAGCTGGCGCCCGAATTCGTCGAGAAGATCATCACCGATCCCGAGATCCAGTATTCGACCACGCCGCAGAACATCCTGAAATACACGGATTTCATGGCGCGGGTCGGCACCCTCAAGAACAAGCCCGCCACGTGGCAGGAGCTTTTCTTCCCCGAACTGCACGAGCGTGCAGGCAGTTGACCGGAGGCATGAACGCCATGGGCCGCGTACTCCCCTTCACCGGACAGGAAACCGATCCCGGCGTCCTGCTCGACGTCGATAACGTCACGCTCCAGTACAAGACGGACTCCCGCCTGGTCACCGCCACGTATCAGGTCGATTTCCAGGTCCACCGGGGCGACCGCTTCGTGCTGCTCGGCCCGTCCGGCTGCGGCAAGTCCAGCCTGCTGAAGGCGGTCGCCGGCTTCATCAAGCCGGTCGAGGGCCAGATCCGCCTGAACGGGGCTCCCGTCACCGGCCCCGGTCCGGACCGCATGGTCGTGTTCCAGGAGTTCGACCAGCTCCTGCCCTGGAAGACCGTGTTCCAGAACGTCATGTTTCCGCTGCGCTCGCGCGGCGTGCCGAAACGGGAGGCCGGGGATCGCGCCGGCACCTACATCGCCAAGGTCGGCCTTGACCGTTTCCGCGACAGCTACCCGCACACCCTGTCGGGCGGCATGAAGCAGCGCGTCGCCATCGCCCGCGCCATGGCGACCGAGCCGGAAATCCTGCTGATGGACGAGCCGTTCGCCGCCCTCGACGCCCTGACCCGGCGCCGGATGCAGGAAGAACTGCTTCAGCTATGGGACGACGTCCGCTTCACCGTGCTGTTCGTCACTCACTCGATCGAGGAAGCTATCATCGTCGGCAACCGCATCCTCGTGCTGTCGCCCCATCCGGGGCAGGTCAAGGCGGAACTCAACGCCCACAGCTACGGCCACGAGAAGAGCGAGGGCTTCGCGGCCCTGGAGAACCGCATCCACACGATGCTGTTCGCCGAGCAGAATACTGCGCCGGTTCCCAAGGTGACCAGGGCGGCAAGGCCATGACGGGTAGCATTCAATCGCATCAGCAGCCGCTCGTCCCGTCGGTCCGTCCGGAATTCGAACGGGACGTGCTCGACGCCGGCGTGATCGGCGACATCAGCCGGCCGCTCTCCCTGTGGGAGCGTCTGACCGGCAACACGCTGGCTCGCCGGATCTTCATCCTGGTCCTGCTCGGCGCCGCGTGGCAGGCTTACGCCGTCTGGTCGGACAACCCGCTGATGTTCCCGACCCTCAGCGAAACGCTGGCGACGCTGTGGACCAGTCTGGTCGATGGGCAGTTGTTCCAGCGCTGCCTGACCTCGCTCCGCATTCTGCTGGTCGGCTACGCGGTAGGCATTGCGGCGGCGGCTGTTCTGACGATGCTGGCGGTCACGACGCGCTTCGGCAACGACCTGCTGAGCACGCTGACCAGCATGTTCAATCCCCTTCCCGCCATCGCCCTGTTGCCGCTGGCCTTGCTGTGGTTCGGCCTGGGCGAGGGCAGCCTGACCTTCGTGCTGGTCCATGCCGTGCTGTGGCCGATGGCGCTCAACACGCATTCCGGCTTCATGGGCGTCAGCGACACCCTGCGGATGGCCGGGCAGAACTATGGGCTGAAGGGCCTGCGCTACGTCATGCTGATCCTGGTGCCCGCAGCATTGCCGTCGATCCTGACCGGTCTGAAGATCGGCTGGGCCTTCGCGTGGCGGACCCTGATCGCGGCGGAGCTTGTGTTCGGCGTCAGTTCCGGGGCAGGCGGCATCGGCTGGTTCATCTACGAGAACCGCAACCAGCTCGAGATCCCCAGCGTCTTCGCCGGGCTGCTGATGGTCATCATCATCGGCCTGCTGGTCGAAAGCGTGGTCTTCCGCTCGATCGAAATCTATACCGTTAGAAAATGGGGTATGCAGCGATGAGTTCGTCAACCGTGGCGACAACCGTAGACGTGATCCCGACGTCGCCGGTGCTGGGCGCCGAGATCACCGGCATCGATCTTTCCCGCGACTTCGGCGAGCGTGAATACCGGTTCGTCAACGAGGCGCTGCTGAAGCACCGCGTGATCGTGCTGCGCAACCAGAACCTTTCCGACGACGACCTGCTGGCCTTCAGCCGCCGGTTCGGCACACTGGACAAGGCGCCGCCCAACGAGAACGGCAAGCAGTTCGTCCCCGGCTACGAGGAGATCTACGTCATCTCCAACGTGATCGAGAACGGCGTCGCCATCGGCGCGCTGGGAGCGGGCGAGGCGTCCTGGCACACCGACATGTCGTTCCTGCCCGACCCGCCGCTGGGCAGCGTGCTCTATTCGCTGGAAGTGCCGCCGAGCGGAGGGGACACGTGGTTCCTCAACACCGTCATGGCCTATCAGGCGCTCCCCGCCGACCTGCGCGCCCGCGTCGACGGCCTTTCGCTGAAGCATGACAGCACGACCAACAGCGGCGGCTTCCTCCGCCACGGCTACGAGCGGCCGACCGATCTGGCGACTTCCCCCGGCACGATCCACCCGCTGGTCATCACCCACCCGGAAAGCGGCGACCGTGCGCTCTACCTGGGCCGGCGTCTCAACGCCTATGTCGTCGGGCTGCCGATCGAGGAGGGCGAAGCCCTGCTCGACGAGTTGTGGAGCCACGTCGCCAAGCCGGAATTCACCTGGGCGCATTCCTGGCGCAAGGGCGATCTGGTCATGTGGGACAACCGCGTCACCATGCACCGCCGCGACAGCTTCGACAACCAGCACCGCCGCCTGATGCACCGCACGCAGGTCCGCGCACGGCACAAGGCGGCTTAAGGCCAAATCGATCGCGGATCGGTCAGGGCCGACCTGCGAAAGACGGGTCAAGTCTCGTAGAAGATATCCAAACTCTCGGTCTCCGAACTCAGCGCCTCGATCGCGTGTTCGGCGTCCGCCAGGGCTTCCCAAAGCTCCTGGACGAGCGTCATGCGGTCGCCGCAACGGTCGAAGTTCTCCAGCAGCCGGCCCAGCTTGCGGTGGGAGAGCAAGGTCTTGTGGCGCACCCACTCGATGCGGGCGCGCTCCACGTCCCCGGCGCCGTCTTCAAGGTCATGGATGCTGATATCAGCGTCTTCGGGAAGAAAAACCAGCTTGGCATAGGCGGCGGAACTGCTTCCGTTCTGGCGGAGCACGATGCCGGGATGCTGGAGCAACGCGAAGCCCGCCGCCAAGGCTCCGGCGTTCGACAGGCTCAGGACCAGTGCCACCGCTCCGGCCGTAGCGCTGGCACCGGCGGGCGCTGGGACCATGCAGGTGCTGGTCAGGGCGCTGACGGCGTCGATTACCTTGGGGTGCCGCGCCATTTCGGCCAAAAACTTGGGGGATGCGCGCTCCGCCGCCGCAATCCCGGCGGCACTCAGTAGTCTGAAGGGAGCCGCCAGGGCCGGGGAGGGCGGTGCTTCGTCCAAGGCGCCGGACAGGCTGACCGTCCACGCCGGAGGCTCGATGGCAAGATGCCGGCTGGCGTCGAAAGAGGGCGCGGCGTTGGCGGAGTTCTGTCGGCGCGCGTTCAACGGAATGATCAGCGCATTCATCGGCATCGCTCCTCCGCGCGGTC
>NZ_JCACHA010001074.1:0-5679 GCF_059503625.1 Skermanella sp. | reverse complement strand
TCCCTTCATCAGAAGGGCTCGTCTACCCCAATCCCCCGCCTGACGGCAAGCTGGCACGAAACCTGACAGAACCTCAGCGATACTGGTTTTTTCTCTTCAGGGTTATACCTAGCGGCAGATCCTGATCGTTCGAGTTGCCAGCATCCGCAGGCTGTGCTTCTGTTCAACTTATGCGCACATATCTCGCCATCATTGTCTCGTTCTTCGTTCTCGCGATTGGCGCTTCGGGCATAGCCCAGGCGCAGACTGACGATAACATCCGCAGCATCCTGATTGAGGAGTCGATATCGCGGTACAGTGGCAACTGTCCTTGTCCCGAGTATCGAGCCAGCAACGGGAGCCGATGCGGCAAACGAAGTGCATGGAGTCGAGCTGGAGGCGCGGCACCATTGTGCTATCCCGACGATGTCTCTGATGCTGCTGTTGCGGCATACCGGGCGCGACATGGAGGTACTCGCGTCCGAGACGCTGCCGTCCAAAAGCCGCCAGCGTTGAGCGTACCGACCGTGTCGCCCAGCCCGCCTGTTGTCAGAAGTGTGCCTTCGGTGGAGCAGAGTGTCGAGCAGCTTTCCGACTGCCCTTCGGGGACCACCTTGGCGCAGACGAACGGCTCGTATCACTGCGCTGCGCTGCCTGGGGCGCAGGTTAGGGCCAATGAGTTAGGGATGCCGAGTGAACCGGTCAGTAGCACGAAGAGCCAGCAACCGATGACCTTTGCTGATGTCCTGTCGAAATTGCAGGCAGGCGCGAGTGCTATTGCCCAGCCGGTGGCTGTGCCGACGGAGCAGCCGCGAGAGCGCCTCTCGGCACCTCCAGCGGCGGGATTGCTGAACTGTAAAGGCGGGACAAGGGTGACCTACGTCGATGGTAGGATCGAATGTCGTTGAGGAGAGGGGGCGCTTGAACATCGGGCGAACAGAGTTAGGGCAAAACGGATTCGGTGCGCTGATGAGCGATGTTGTTCTGAATGCCGAAATCATCCTGGAAAGAGGCTGCACAGGCGACACAGGTATTCACCGCCCACCTAGCACAATCGTAGGAGTTCATGCGGATGGGAAACAACAAGCCGCCTTTGACGAATCTGGACGGCTCGAACTTCCCCTCAAGTCGTTTGGACAAAGCTGCATGAGACCGTGGTTCTGCACCCGATCTAATCTTCGCCTGCCTATTAGAATTTGTCGCCCATTCAGGCTTGAAATGGACTAGGCTGTCTCTGACTTCTTTGAGGAGCTGAAAATCTGACCAGGGCGTGACGCCCTTATCCAAACTACGCGTCGACGAAAACAGCTTCGCTGCGTCTTTGTATTTTTCTGATATGTCGGTGCGATGGACGAGCTTTTCAGCTTTCGACGCTTGTTCCTCACTCATTCGTCCGACCGTCACGTGAACCAATGTTCCTTCTGCATACATCCTCAGCGCCTCCGTGAGGTTGGCTTCCATTGCTGTCATTGACATGACAATGCAGCCAGTCACGGAACCGAGGATCTCGTTGAAAAAGTTGTCCAGTTCATCGTTGGGTTGCTCTAACTCGATTTTGTTTGCATGGCGTGCCAACGTGACTGCCGCACCCATGAAATGACTAGCAAGATGATACTTGATGTCTGCAGTCGCTTGGATCTGGGGTTTCGGCATGGTGGCGTATCCATGAACGATTCTGCTGCTGGTTTCCGGTTCAGCCATCAACGTACCTCCATTCGAGAAAACAAGCAGCCCGCAGCAACTGCACGAGCACAGTACGGCTTTCTTTGAGGACTACCAACGACTTGAGGTAGCATGCCGGAGCGAAGGTGTGCGACCCTGTGCTTTATACAATCTTAAGGTGCTATGGGGATGGCGGACTGTTGCTCCTAACCCAGATGATCGCTGGTCATCTGGACCCTACCGGTCACCAGTTCGAGGCAACACACCAGACGTCCAGCGCGCCGTAGGCGCATCCACTCATCCCAACGTGCCATCATCCCCATTATCACGTCACAGGTATCACGGGTCACTGGGCGTCACAGGCTTTAAGGGTCACACCGGTCAGGACGTCAGGCTATTAGACCAGTCACACCGTCACGGGTCATCACGTCACACCGTTAGGACGTCACTGGTTAGGTTGTCAGACCAATCAGGCCAGTAAGGACGTCATAAGCGCCATGCTGTCATGGCGGGCGAGTGTGTGCCGCATGATGCGGGGGAGGCTGAGATCGGTGGGGATGGGTCAGGGAGATCGGGGAGATCTGGAGATCGGTGGCCATGGGTCACGGAGATCGGGAGATCGGGTCACGGAGACCTGAAGACCGGCAGGTCCGCTGAGAGTCGAGCGGAGCGAAGACAATCAGCGGGGCGTTGCGGTGGGGTACTGGAAAGTTGTATCGACGTAATAATGTTCTGCATACATAGAAATGCTGCGCTGCGGGGTATGTCCCGATGAGACGTAGACTTTAATGCTGCAATGCAGCCAGGTCACGGAATTGCAGACCCTCCCAGGATTTGCAGCAGCATCGGCCCGCCAGCACCGCGCTTGGCGGGCTTTTTTTGCATCACGATGATGGCGGCGGGCTGGGCGTGATGGTCTGAGGATAGCCACAGAAAAACCCCGCACGACGGGCGTGCGGGGTTTTGGAAGTGTCAAACAGGTTTGCGAGCACTTGCCAGCGCGACAAGTACTCGTGGTCTACAGCTCGACTCTTAATGATTCGTTAACCGTAAAATCCGGTCGAGTGGTGCCGGATTCTGGGCTTGGCGTGATGAAGCGGTCTAAAGATTAGATCTTGCTCTAGCGGAGGGGGATTGCCCTCAGCTCAGTCGAAAAGCCAAGATTTCCCAAACGGTTCTCTGCTTTTGGAGTAGTTCGGATGCTCACTCCAAGTTTGATCAGACCATCACGGACGCTGGTGTTCAAGCTTACCTCGTGATCATACAAAGGTTTTTTGCCTTCCCTTGCGTGCATCTCATTGACCTTGGTTAGCATTAACTTGAGGTTGAGCATCTCGTTATGCAGGAGAGCTGCCCAAGCGTTCGTAAGAGCTAACCGGCGGCTTGGCTTCGTCACCGATGAAGCCAATTCCTTTACCGGGATGGTTGTTGCCCACCGCAGATCTGCTGGGGTCTGCACGGTCAGTCGATCAAAATGCCATTCCTGAGACTTGGCATCGACAGATAGCCAGACGGTTAGTTCGACGCTGTAAATGAACCCGTGAAGCTCCATCGCTTCAGGCGAACGTTTCACCTTGAAGAAGCGGGAAATCAGAGATCCTAAAAGTGCGTCCTCGAGGGGTTCGCGGCTGCCGCTGAGCTTCGAGAGATCTTCCAAGAACAACATGACCGAGTCGTGCGCCTCCACCTCCATCTCGTTTAGTACGGCTCTGGCCATTGCGCCCCTGACGAATGGGATGGGAGCAAATGCACCTTTCAGTTCCTTGCGGACGCGCCGACGGCTGAAGGCAGTGATCATGGAAAACCTCAGTGCTCTTGATGCAGTGCTCTGTCGGCGTTCAAACGGTAGACAGGCAGTGTGGTCAAAGTTCGGACAGTTATGCTGAGCCGAAGAGGCTCTAGCGGATGACTTGACCAGAGGCTAGGCCATCCGCCAGCGCTTGGAAGCTACTTGCTGCCCTTCTTGCCGCTCTTACGATCAGGAGCCTGTGTCAGTGCAGACCCTGCAGCGGTCTTAGCGTCTTTAGAGGCTCCCTTATCCACGAGGGTCTTGCTGGAAGCAGTTGCCGCCTTTGCGGAAGTCTTCTCGTTCTTCGCCATGGTGGGCCTCTTGTCAGAATGGGTTGGTCTTCCCTGCGAGCCTACAGACGAGAGTTGAAAAAGGGTTTAAGGCAGCTGGGTGAGGAGTGCCGCTAGACGTGATGATCCAAGAGGACCACAGAGCCAGTCGGGGGCTGCTGTGGGTGGGGCAAACGTTGCTCACGCGTGAGCAGGTTTGGCGAGTGGGGCGGCTGGGCCGAAAGTACTTTTGATTGAGAACTTGTAAGGACGGTCGTGACGGGATGGCCTTGGACCTGTTGGGGGCGGAGACGGTTCGATCACCTGAAAAGGGTAGACGGGGCGCTGTACACAAACCACGGAGATCCAGCATGGCCAAAGGAAACCATACCGAAGAGGTCGATCCTCTAGGCAGTCCGACGCACGGCAATGAAAAATCCACCGGCACCGGAACCCACGAGCGTAACCGCATTCAGCAGGAACGCGAGTCGCAGGATAACAAGGCGAAAGGCAGCGAGGGACGCAAAGCTGGTTACGATAAGTAGTGATCGCTGCGGCGTGACGGGCGGGTTAGTTCAGAGAAGCTCATAGGAGTCCTGAGAAGGTTCTGGAGCCGCTCTGAAGTTGTATGTCGGGGATTGGAGCTGCTGAGCGTGGGAGGTCTGTAGCGGCTTCCTACGGACTCGGTGGAGCAGCTGGGCGTGAGGGTCAGAAGCGGCGGGTCTTGGGCTTGGTAGTCGTGGACGTTGTGGCTGTCGCATCGATGGTGGAGGCGGCGGGGATAACCAGCGCGTCTTCGGCAGCAAGCTGGGCCTCTATCTTGGCACCTATGATACTGCTGGCGAATTCACCTATGCCGGTTGGGGCTTCATCAGGGCAGTGAATGGAGACCGCCGAGTTTGGGCGCGCGGCTCGCCGATTAGCCAATAATAGATGCGCACCAAGTCCATGGCGGCCGCGATCAGAAGATGCTGCAGATGTCTACGTTCCGCTCGGCGGCAACCGGAAGGGCGGCGGGCGGCGCTACGTCAACCTGTTCCTGACGATGCTGATCGGCGGGTTGTAGCACGGTGCCGCCTGGACCTTCGTGATCTGGGGAGCACTGCATGGCGTCTTCCTGATCGTCAATCACGGCTGGCAGGCGTTCCGCAACGCCGTGGGATGGAGCGATGGTGAAACCGCAGCCGGCGTCTGGGTGGCGCGCGGCATCACCTTCCTGTGCGTGACGGTCGCCTGGGTCTTCTTTCGCGCTGAATCTGTCGGGGAGGCGACGGGGATGCTGCGCGCCATGGCCGGTGTCAACGGTTGGCTGGCGGCACCACTGGACTTGACGGACCTTTACGAATACCGGGACCAGATCCTGATCGCGGCTTTGCTGGCGGTCGCCCTGATAGCTCCCAACACGCAGGAGTGGATCATGGGGGAGGGCAGGGTGCGGATGGCCGTGGTGCCGCGCTGGCGCTTCACGCCGATCTGGGCCGGTGTCGCAGCCGCCTGCTTCCTGTTCACGCTGACACGGCTATCGGCGGTCAGTGAATTCATTTACTTCAACTTCTGATGCTGAGATTGGAGGCGTTCGCTGGTCTGATCTAATAAGCGCCAACTTACTCGGCCAGCCTGTACAGACGGGCGCGGAAGGATTCTTCTCGGCACCATGATTCGCGGCGGCTTTCTGACAGCGGAGGAACGGCAGGACCTGACCGAGTTGGCTCGGGACGGGCTGGCTGAGCATCGTCTGGTCCGGCGGGCGAACGCGCTGGTTCTGCTGGATCGCGGGATGAGAAGTTTTGTTTCATCGCTTCACTGCTGGGACGGGGCGCCGAGGGCGCGGGATTAGAGGGTCTGGTCTGCTTCCCGCGACAAACCGTTTACGAGAGGCGGACAAAGGCGCTAAGAGACTAAACCGGAACGGGTTTCACCCTCGGTTCGGCTCGGGCCGATGGCGGCCGATCAACGCCGCAGTCTGCTGAGACAACGGTG
>NZ_JCACHA010001073.1:0-5680 GCF_059503625.1 Skermanella sp. | reverse complement strand
CCGCTGCTCAGCATTTCCGCTCTGGCCGAGGCGCTGGGCTGCTCGGTCGAGGGTGCATCGCGGATGCTGGAAGCCCTGGTCCAACTTGAAGTCGTCGCCGAGGTTACCGGTCGGACCGGGCGGGGCGCCCGGCGGCTCTACGGCCTCAGGCGCCTGCTACCGATCCGGGCCGAGACGACAGCCGTCCGGCGCCGGGCCAGGGGAGGCCAACGGGGACGGCCGAAGCGGGTCCTGACCGCGCCTTTCGCTGAACTGGCGGACCAGTCCGGGGTGGCGCCGGACGCGGATCCGGTCGAGCCGGCGCGCCTCACGGCAGTGAGCTTCGATTTTGATGCCTTGGACCGGCTGATCGCCGCGGCCGACGAGCGGACCCGTGGCGTCCGCCGCCTGCTCGACCGGGTTGCTCGCGGCGAAAAGCCCTTCCCGCCGGATGACGCGACAGAGGAGCCAGGAGCTGCCTCATCCTGATCGTTCCAGAACCGGAGGATTGGCTGATTTCCAGGTGATCACGCCGCCCGCTCTGGCTGACTACCAGTAACCGAGTCAATTGAATAGTAGAGCCGCGCCACTCATCTTCGATTTGGAATATCAGCTCAAACTCACCGGCGGGAATGTTCCTGCTCCCGCCGGTTCGTGGTGCTGATTACGCCGCTGCCCGGCGGCGACCCCGCCTGGCCGGAGCTGCTTCAGGCTCAGACTCAGGCTCGGACCGGCTCCTGCCGAGACCAATCGCCTTGGCGAACTCGCTGCGTTTCTCGGCATAGGCCGGGGCCACCATGGGATAGTCCGCTGGCAGGTTCCACTTCGCCCGGTACTCGTCCGGCGTCATGCCGTAGGTCGAGCGCAGATGGCGTTTCAGCATCTTCAGCTTCCTGCCATCCTCCAGGCAGACGATGTACTCGGCCGTGACCGACTTGCGGATCGGCACTGCCGGTCGTTGCGGCTCCTTCTCCGGCGCCACCGGTTGGCCAAGCTGGCGGAGCGCGTCATGGACCAGACTGATCACTTCCGGGATGCCGGCAGCAGGCAGGCGATTTCCCCGCAGGTACCCCGCCGTGATTTCGACAGTAAGGGCAGTAAGGTCATCGATAGGTGCGTCGGGGCTGCTGTTCTGCTTCATGATATCCATTGCTGTTCTGGCGCCAGTTATAAGTATTTCCGGAATATGGATTCATATTCACATTTTGCCAAGTGCCTTTATCGTGTCCAATAATCGGTTTGACCACAATGATAAAGTTACTGAAAATGCTGCCATTTTCTTATGGTTAGGAAATCATGAGTATGTCAGATCAGACCATTACTCATGTGCAAGCTCAATTCTCCGTCATGGCGGACAATCAAGCTTACAAATCATTATCAATCAGATCAGCACCCTGCAGCCCTCGCAATCCTCATGTCAGCCCAATCACATCTTGGTTCGATGAACGTGCACGCCGCGCCAGTCTCCTGATGGCATTGTCCCGCCAAGTTCCGTTCGCATGATCATGGTGTGTTCGAGAAGGTACCGGGCCGGGCGGTCATCCGGCGCCCTGTCGAGGATGGCGCGGAAGCCCCGCTCGGCCTCGTCAAACCGGCCGGCAACCAGATCCTGCACGGCACCCTCATGCAGATCCCGAACCACGAGTGTGGCGGCATCAATATCGCCCCTGCGGCCCAGCAGCTCATGGAGCTCCAAAGGCTCCAACCGCCCGGGAACCGTCACCCGGTCAAGGTGGCGCCACTCGAACTCACTGCCGGCGGCGTGCCGCACCTCACCGGTCGCCAGTATGCTGGTCCCGTATGCCTTGTTCAGCATCTCCAGCCGGCATGCCAAATTCACCGTGTCCCCGATCACCGTGTACGACAGGCGCCGCGCGGTACCGATGTTGCCGACCGGAACCTCTCCCGTAGCCAGACCGATGCGCGTGGGAAACGGCGGCGCACCGTCCACAGCGTGATTGAGCCGGTCAAGCGATCGTTGTGCGGCAAGCGCTGCTTCGCACGCCCGCGCGGGATGATCAGGGACGCGGTGCGGTGCATTGAAGAAGGCGAGCATGCCGTCGCCGACGAACTTGTCGACAATTCCGCCGCCATCCTCGACAGCCTGCTCCAGCACATCGAAATAGTTGCCCAAATGGCGCACCAGTTCCCTGGGCGGCATGTTCTCGGCGATCCCGGTGAAGCCGGCTACGTCCGAGACCAGAACGGTCAGGACGCGTAACTCACCACCCGGTTCGGCTGCCTGTCCGCTCGTCAGGACACTCCGGACAACGTCGATTGGCACGTAGATCGAGAAGGATCGCAGGGCGGCCTTCATGCGAACCAGCGATCGCGCCATGGCATCGATCTCGCGGATGGAGGATCGAATCGGTACCGCGCTGGCAAACCGCAGCTCGCCAATCTCCGTCAGGTCCTGGTTGATCAGGCAAATGGGCCGGGAGATGGCATGGGCGATCGCCGTCGCCGCGATGACTCCGATCGCCAGGAAGATGAGAGCGGTTACGATGACCGCCATCGTGGCCGCCCACATCGGCGCTTCGACGTCCGCGAGCGGCAGCATGACCACCAGTTCCCAGAACAGCCCACCGCTGACGGCAAGCGCGCGGCCATCAACGATGACCCCGCCGATCGTATCGCGGAACAGACCGTCGGAGCGGTCCGTGGGATGCTGGGATGATGAACGATCCACTGCAACACGCGCAGTAATCGCCGTGACCACAGCCCTCATCTCCTCCGAGAGGTCAGCTCCGGCACCGAGCACAAGGGGACCGCTGGTCGACTTGGGTGCGACGATCAGGGCGCGGCCTCCATTCCCGACGCGCAGCTCGCTCAGGAAGGTTTCGATCCCGTGCAGGTGGAAGTCGGCCGTGGCAACGGCCATGGATCTGCCTGTTTCGGGATGCCTCAGGCCGACCACCGCCGAGATGCCCGCCGGTCCTTCGGCGAACTGGTAGGGATCCGTCCAGCTCGGCCTGTTCCTGCCGATGCCCTGGATGAACCAGGCCCTGTCGCGGGGATTGTAGGGCACGCCCGGTCCGGTCTTCAGGGAAGTCCGCGTTCCATCCGCGTGCAGTTCCCACTCCTGGGCGATACCGCCATCGACCGCCGGGTCCGAACGGTTGAGCACCAGCGTGCCGTCGCGTCTGGTGACGCCAAGAAACGCTCCCGTATCGGCGCTGCTGACGCTCACCCAGGTCAGCGCCGGACTTGCCTCGGCCTCCGACACCAGATAATCCGTCATGCGCCCGGTATCGGTCAGGGCGACGCCCTGATGCTCGATGAAGTACTTGACCCTGTTGAGCACCGCGGGACCATTCTCGAGAAAGCGAGAAACCCGGTGGGCGACGTCGCTGGCAGCCTGCTCGATCTCGCGATCCGCAACAGTCTGAACTACGGCCAGATGACGAAACAGCACGACCGCCGAGACAGCCGACAGCGAGCAGGCCATCAGAGCCACGATGGCGAACAGCAGCGTGCTTCGGATCCTCAGCCTCATGGTCTCATCACGCCTGCCTTGTCCGCTGCCTTCCTTCGATGGCCCTGCATCCTGAGACAGAATGCAGGAGGTCGGGGTGAAATACCGGCCGGTCAGTTTATACAGTCCTGATCGGCTTCCTCTGGAACAATAGGCGAGACTATCCTCAAATGTCGGGAAGTGGGACCTGTTCAGACGCTCGAACCCGGCTTTCCTGCTGCTTCCACCAGCGCCCGGATCGCCCACCGCTTCACCTTTCGACTGTCCTCATCGTTCAGTTGCAGAACATCCTTGAAGACCACCATTGCTTCGGTGCCGATGATCAGGGCCAGGGCCCTGATCAGGACTTCCAGGTGTTCCGGCTTGAATTGGCTGCGGGCGGGCTCGAGAGCCGCCCTGATCAGGGGCGTGCGACGGTCCTGGCGCGCGGGCGGTTCTCCGTCCTCCCCGCCCCTGCTTCTCTGCTGCAGGGAATATATCAGCATCGTTCGAAGTGCCGCTTCATTGGCGAGGATGATGTCGTGGAGAGTCGTATCAACGCATTGCAGACGCGAAACAGGATCTCCCGACGATTGAGCGGGAAACAGATCGCCGGCTTCCGGGATGGCGACATCGAACGCCGCCTCGAGGAGAAGCGCCTCCACGCTCGGAAAATAGCGGTAGGCTGTAGCCCTTGATACGAGCGCTTCCTCGGCGATCTCCTCAAGGCTTGGCTGGTGACCCTGCTTCATGAGGCGCGAAGCCGCCTGAAGCAGGTCCTTGCGCGTGCGCCGTCTCTGATTTGGTCGGCCCGTGCCCGCAGTGTCCGTCACATCAGGCCTGCGGCAGTTGCCGGATGATAGCCGCGAGATCGATCCACACGTTCTCGCGCCTGATATCGCCGTTGTCAGCGAATTCGACGACATGAAGCATGCGGAACTCGAGCTGACGGTCGCTGCCTTGCAGACCGAACGGCCTGCCCGGTGCCCTGCCCCGCCACAAGGCCTCGTCTACTACGAAATCATCGCCGTAGAGCCGCCTGATGCAGTCGATCTTGCTTTCGGACAAGTCAGCGAACAGGCTTTGGTAGAAGGCGCGTGCGCCGGCGCGGCCACGGGTCGGGCCGGACGGCCAGCCGACGATGTCGTGCTCGACATCGGGCGACAGCGTCGCCAGAACGCCCTCGACATCGTCATTGGCTTCGAAGCTGAAGTGCTCGTCGATCTTCCGGTCCATCTCGCTACGAGTCAGCACCATGATCAGATCCTCCGCACATGAGGTTTGGAATGGATGCGTAAATCATAACGAGATATAAATCTCATTTCGATATTCTATGTCATTCCTGAACGGTAACATCATGTGAATTCCGGTTTGGCACCGGGCAAGTGCCTGGAGCGGCATCAAACGGTAGGGGAAGGCTCCTCACCGAAACTGGCGGCATTCCCGATGTCCTTAGCTGCCGAACTCGAAGTGTTGATCACCGTTCCGGAAGGCATCGTCCCGTTGCTGCACGAGTTCGGCGGCGATGGCTTCAAGGGGACAGCACTGGCTGATCTCAGCTCTTAGGATCAGCGGCTGCCCAAGGCCGGCGAGGCGCCTGACATCGCCATCAAATCCAGCGTCGGCGATCGTGGCGAGACCTTCATCCGGAGGGTATCCGTTGTCATCGAGTGTTTCCTGGCGGTAACTGCCCCCTATCGGCACTTCGCCCGAGACACAGGAAGAGCTTCCCGGCTGTTTCGTCACGTCCTTCATTGTAGTAAAGTAGCTTCCATTTTCCGAAGAGGTGGGTGCTTCTCCGTCAACAGCAGTGGAGATAGGCCATGTCAAATCTTACCCCGATCGAGCGGCGAAACTACGAACAACGGCTTGCCAGATTGGAGGACACTGCACTGCGCCTGTCCGGCGAACTGTTCATCGAGGGCGCGACAGCACACGCGGCAAAGCGGCTTCATCACAACCTCGAAGCTGTCAAGACCGAGATAGAACTGATCTGCGAAGCTCTGAGCTGAGACGATAGCGCTGCAGCGTGATCCGCTGGCTCACCGCGCCCGGACCACCCTCGCTACCTGTAGAAAGGCAGACCCGCGCCGGGTATGGGGCGGCGTGGATCCCGGGCCAGAAACTCTGTGCCAGGCGACCGGAGGAAGCATATGAGAATGCATGACAGCCCGACAACCAACACTACGGTTGGGGGGCCACTTAATGCTGCTCCGACGGGGATTTCGTAAAAAGCGCCCCAATGAA
>NZ_JCACHA010001072.1:0-5686 GCF_059503625.1 Skermanella sp. | reverse complement strand
TCAGGGCGTTCCGCACATTGTGGGTCATGCCGCCGACCAGTTCGGCCGCGCCGGTATAGAAACTCTGCTCGACCAGCCGGTTCCGGGTCTCCTCCAGCTGGGCCAGCGTGCGCTCGAACTCCGCGCTCAGGATCGCGATCTCGTCCGGAGCGCCGTCCCTGCTGTCGCCCTTTTCCGCCTTCAGCCGCGACGTGGCGCCGCGCGCTTCCAGGACCCGGTCCATCAGCCGGGCGACCGGCTTGAGAACCGTGCCGTTGAGCATCAGCAGGATGGCGAGACCGGTGATCCCCAGCACCCCGCCCATCAGCGCCAGCACGTAGTTGACCATGCTGTCTCCGGCGGCGCTGATGCTCCGGGCATAGCTGGTTTCGAGGACGAGGGCCGGGCTGCCCGCGATGTCCTTCAGCACGCTGCGGACCCGGAGCTGACCGTCTTCCACCTCGATGTCCGGGCGTTCCCGGGCGGCTGAGCCGTCGTCCTCATTCGTGGAGATCTCGCCGGTCGGCTCCTGCACCTTGATCGGCGACTGGCGCTGTCCGATCGGGTCGAGCGTGAATCGGGCATGGACCTGACGGCCCAGCCGGTCGATCAGGCCGCCGTCGAGGAAACGGCCGAGGACCAGTATGCCGGCCGCCGATCCGGTGCCGTCGGCCCGATGGATCGGAGCACCGACCACCAGCATGGGTCCCCGGCCGGTCATCATGATCCCGGAACGGTCCGGTTCGTCCTCACCCTCACCCTCACCCTCGCCCTCGCCCTGGTGGAGCAAGGCCAGGCGGTCGGGCGGCAGCCGGTCCGCCGGGAACTCGGGCAGGTCCATCGCCTCGCCCGTCTCCAGATCGTAGACGCCGCCCCACACCACCGTCCCGTCGTAGCGAAGGAAATACATCAGGTTGACCTGGATACCCTGGAAACTCTGGAACATCAGGTTCTGGTCCACGAACTCGCCGGCGCTCTCGCCTTGCATGAACGCGTAGCTGCTGTCCCAGGCCGCCCAGTCCATGGCGGAGGACCGCAGATGCGCCAGATTGTTGGAGACCGCATCGACCGCGCGGTTGGCGTTGCGGACCGCCAGCTCGCTTTCCAGGTTCTTGAACTCCTCGCCGACCAGGAGGTGCAGGATCAGGGCGTTGCCGATCAGCATGGCGAATGCCGCCGCCGACAGGATGAGGATGACGCGATAGATCAGGCGCATTCGTCCGGGCTCCGGATGTTTTCTTCGGCGATGTGGACCAGGTGCAGCCGCTGCTGCGGCTGCATGCCGGCCGACTGGTCGGCCAGCCGTGAATAAAGGCGTGCGACCCGCTGCTGCCACTCGCCCAGGACGGGCGGCAGGACCAGCGGGTGTTCGGCCACCAGATCGGCGATCACCGCCCGGTGGAAACGCATGACGACCAGATCGGTGACGGCGAAGCCGGACACCGCGTGGCGGGCATCCTCGATGAAGGCGTTCTCCCCGAACGAAGCGCCGCGCGTGATCGCATCCACGGCCACGCCGTGGATGCGCAGTTCGACCGTGCCGCTTCGGATGACCGAGAAATGCCGGACCGCGGCACCGGCTTCGAACACGACGCGGCCGGCGGCGAGGTTGGTGGTTTCCGCCCGTTCGGCAAGGTCGGCGATCTCCTCCAGCGTCAGCGCCTGGAACAGCGGGACCGACTTGAGGAACAGGATGAGATCGAGCATGGCTTGTTCTCCCTCCGTCGCGGTGACTGCGATCTTGTTTGCGGGCAGCCCTTCGAGGGGGCCGCCTTCGAGCAGCTTGGCGGCAAGCAGACGCGTCCAGCGGTCCGATTCGGCTGCCATCAGAAGCGCTCCCGCCGCATCGGTCGCGGGGATGTCGGACTGAGGACCGTCCGATCCCGCCTCCAGCAGCGACAGGACCGGGCGGATGAAGCGGCCGGTCGGCATGCTGGACAGCGCCTCTATGGCGTCCGCGCGCACGCGGGCGTCGGACGAATGCGCAAGGCTGTGAAGCAGCCGTATATCGCGCCGGCTGCCCAGCGCCGCCTTGACCATCAGCACGCGCCAGATGATCCGCCGGTTGCTGGCCGACAGGGCCGCCGCCAGCACCTCGACCAGTTCCGCGGAGGCCAGCTCCGCCGAATCGCCGAAGCCGCGCATCGCCGCCAGGCCATGCAGGTTGCGGCGGGCCTGCCGGTAAAGGGGGCGCAGATGGTCGAGCAGGAGACGCCGTGCGCGCCTGGACCCGATGGAGCCGAGCGCCAGGATCGCGGCATGCGCCACTTCGGGCCGGGGAGACATCAGCCGGAGCACCGCTTCCCCGATGGCGGCATCGCCGAAACGCCCCAGCGCTTCGGCCGCCGCTTGCCGGGTTTCGGCCGAGCGATGCTCCAGGTCGCGCGCGACGGTCCGGATGCAGCGTCCCGGCAGCGGCGCCACCGGAGCCCTCCTCTCTCCTCCGAAGCGGTTGCGCAGATCGGCGGCGTAGAGCCTGACCTGGGGATCGGGATGGTTTTCCAGCCGCTGGATGTCGGCCTGGGAGAAGCGGTTCATGCCGGCCTTCCCCAACTGCCCGGCGGGAACCGCCGCACGCTGGCGCAGGCTGCGCAGCAGGCTTGGCAGGAACCCCGCCCCGACGGCGGCGCAGACCGCGACGAACAGCACCGCCAGGGCTATGGCGACCATCAGGGTCGTGCGCGGCTCCGCCATCGACTGGAGCCAGATCAGCCCGATGCCGGACAGGGCGATGCCGGCCGGGTAGATGACGCCTTCGGCCAGCATGCGGACCTGTCCCAGCACGCGGTACGGAATTGCGGCGTAGTTCAGCGTCTTGACCGGCTCGAAGATCGCGTTGGACACCGCGTTGGCGTTCATGTGCATGACGACCGCCGCCGGCAGGCCCCAGAACAGGAAGAGGCCGCACAGGCTGAGCAGCGTGGTCAGCGGGAAGATCAGGTTGCGCGGCAGCGGCCCGCCGCGCTCCAGCACGATGCGGCCGAACAGCGCCAGGATGACCAGCTCAGCCGCCTGCTGGACCGAATAGACCACGGCGAGGAAACCCGCGAGTTCGTCCTCGTCGGCATAAGCTTCGGCGTAGACGGTCATCGCCAGATAATCCTGGAGGCAGAACAGCGCGGACATCAGCAGAATGCCGCCGCAGATGGTTCCTACCAGCGGGAAGCTCCTGACCGTGCCGGCCAGGGCACGGACGGCGTCCAGCACGCCGCCCTCATCTTCATCCTCGTCCTCGCCGTCGCCGAGCCGGGTCAGCCGCCGGCCGATGCGCAGGCATTGCAGGAACGACAGGACGAACAGGAAGCCCGCCACCAGCAGCAGGGTCTGGGTCGCAATGTACTGCGACAGCAGCGACGCCAGCATGCCGCCGCCGACCCCGCCCGCGCCGAACGCCATGGCGAGCTGCGCCGCGTACCGCTTCGTGTCGAGGGTGGTCAGGTATTCCGACGCCAGCAGCCAGAACAGCGTGTCGTAGAGGATCTCGAGGCTGTAGGCCGCGATATAGGCCGCATAAGCGGCGCCCGGCATCCCGGCGGCCGCCATGCCCCACAGCACCAGCGCCAGCAGCGCCGAGGCGAGGCAGAGCGCCGCCGAGACCTGGAGCGTCAGCCAGCGCGACAGCACTGCGGACACCCCCGACGCCAGCGGGATCGAGACCGCCGCCAGCAGGACGTAGAAGACGGGCATCGACTCGCTGCCCTCGTTCGCCAGGAAGAGGGCGGCGCCGCTGGTCGTCAGGATCAGGATGGAACCGGAAATCAGTGAGCCGAGCACGGCCAGTTCGACGACGCAGGCGGGGAAAGCGAGATGACGCCGGAGTGCGGTGGCAACCAGCTTAGGCGGCTTGATCACATCCACATCCATGACCACGACCAGGGAGGACCGCCGCCGGCGACTAGAAGCGGCAATCCGACCCTTCGGCCGCGATCAGCGCCATTTCGGCGGCGAAGTCGGCGACGATGTCCAGGGACAGGTAGCGGCGGCGGAGATGCTTCGGCAGGGTCGAGAAACTGCGCACCACGCGGCGGCAGCCGCGCGACCCGCAGGCGCAGTCCATGTCTTCCAGCGGATGCTCCTGATGGGTCGAGTAGTCGTAGGTCAGTTCCTCGTTCGCCTCGATGTCGTACAGGGCCACCATCGAGAAGCCGTCGGGACGCACCTTCAGGCCGCAGTTCGGTTCGCAGCTATGGTTGGTGAAGTCGTCCGGTCCGCCATAGGGCGGGATGAACAGGTCGCTTCCCACCTGGAAGATGTCGGCGTGGCTGAACCCGGCCGCCGTGATCTCCGCATGGCTCATAGCCTGCGCCAGATAATCGGGATCGGTCACGGTGAGGACGGTGGCCCCCGCCTCGAACGGCTTCGAGGTGAAAAGACCGAGCCCGGCCGCCATCGAAGGCGCCACGTAGAGAAAGAGGTACTGGGAAAGCTTGCGTTGCGGCTTCAGGAAGCCGGCCTGATTCCAGGTCACAACGTCCGAAACTTCACCGACAGTAAAATCGATCGAATCCATCGCCCACCCGAGATCAATCAAGGACCAGTCAACTCGGGTAAGCTGCGTCTGCGTAGTTAATAATGAGTTAACTAATAGATCGGGCAGTCAGGGCCTCCTGGCGCCCGCGGCCATGCGGAGCGGCCATCCGAGACCATGGAGAAGCGCCACGATACAGACCGGCAGGAAAGACCATTGAGTCCTTTTTTGAACCGAAAAGCCTGTTTCCAGGACGCTTACGGCAGCGACCATGAGGTAGATGCAAACCAACAACCAAGAGGTAGAAGACAAGATGCGGCCCTCCATTGACGGGAGGACCGCATCTTATCACCGCAAGGGTTAAACCATAATAACCAGGGTTAGACCGCGTTCAGGTCCTCGCGGCGGCGGGTGCCGGACGAGCCGCCGATGGCGGCCGCGATGGCACCCAGGAGCAGCGCGCCGAACCCGTAGATGGACGCCTGCGACACGGTGTCGGCCGTGACGTCGGCCGCCTGCCGGGCAGTCTGTTCCGCCTGCTGGGCCGTCTGGGTCGCCTGCTGCTTCAGCTGGTCGATCCGGGCGCGGGCATCCTCCTCGCTGATGCCGGACTGCTGGCTGACGATCTGGGTCGCCCGCTGCTGCGCCTGATCGGCTTCCGGGCCGCCTGCGACGATCTTCGGAGCCAGAGACACCAGCTCGCGCTGGGCCGCTTCGGGGCTCTGGTTCGTCTGGTCGGCCGGACGGAGCAGTTCCTGGACCTGCTGCTGCACCTGATCGGCCGACAGCCCGCTAGCGCTGGCGACCTGCGGTGCGGCATCGGCGACCGTGCTCGATATGCCGGAAACGGCGTTGCCGACCACGTTGAAGGCGCCGCCGATCACGCTGCCGATGGCGGAGGTCAGAAGCCAGAAGCTGACGACCAGCGCCAGCGCCCAGGTCAGCAGACCATGGAGCACGCCGTCGGTCTTTTCCCATGCACCGGCCAGACGGGCCGCGACATATCCGCCTATGACCAGCGCCACCAGGTAGCTGACCGCCCACCAGACGACGGCGCTAATGCTGAGCGTGCCGGTGTCGGGCGAACCGGCCGCCCCCTGTGCCGGATCGATCGTCGTCAACCCGATGCCGATCCCGAGCATGCTCAGCAGAAGCTGGATCGCCACCACCATGAGCACGCCGCCGATCACGGCGCCCCAGGAAATTCGCCGGTAAAGCCCCGGCTGCACCGCGACGGCG
>NZ_JCACHA010001071.1:0-5689 GCF_059503625.1 Skermanella sp. | reverse complement strand
TAGAGCGAAGCGGCAGCCGACATAGACGCGCCTGCTTGTCGCCTGCCGCTTCGCTTTAGACCGGCGGCATTAAACATTGACTGGTCTGGAACTATAAATGTCGGGCTGAAGAGGCCCGGCATCTCTGCCGGAACTCACCGGTCAAGCTTCAATGCCGCTGGTATTACAGGCGGATTTCTGCCCTCAGCCGCCGTGAAACCCCTTCAGCCTCGGCTCGCCGCGTCCGATTTCCTTCTGGAAGTGGTTGTTGCGGGCGGCATCGATCACCCGGTCGATGAAGCCCCGGTACAGCTCCGATACGTCCACCGGGTTGTCCTTGGCATGGACCGCCTTCGACGCGTCCGGTTCGGCCTTGTCGAACCAGTTGTTGTCGTCGTCGCGTACCGAGTACAGGAACAGCGCGTCGTGCTCCGCATCGTCCTCCGAGACGTTGTGCTGCGCCTTGGTGACCTTGAACGCGCCATCGGCATCGGGGGCCGACAGGATGCGCAGGCCGTGCATCACCATGGCCTTGCCGCGGGCGTTCTGGTTGGCATCGTGGACGAAGCTGTCCAGCGGGTAGTAGGTCTCGAGGGTTTCCCGCTGATTGATGTTGACGCTCTGCATTGGCTTCGTGTCTCCGATGTTATGCGTGTCGTTTCAAAATCCGGTGCTCAGGCCGTCCTGCGCCCGTCCGGTTCGCGCCCCAGCCATTTCAACTCGTCCGCCCAGCCGATCAGGATGGCGAGTTCGTCGGACAGCGCCGGCCGGATGGTCGGAACCGCACCCAGGATAACCTCGCCGGTCGATCCGTCCAGCGTCACGGTATCCCCGGTCCCGACCGGCACGCCGCCGATGACGGCGCGCTTGGCCCCGGCGTCGATGACAAGGTCCACGACGCCGACGACGCAGGCCTTGCCCATGCCGCGGGCCACCACCGCGGCGTGGCTGGTCATGCCGCCCCGCGCCGTCAGGACGCCGCAGGCGACGTGGATGCCGTGGATGTCCTCCGGGTCGGTCTCGGTCCGGCACAGGATGACGGGTTCGCCCCGCGCCGCCCGCGCCTGGGCATCCGCGACGGTGAAGGCGAGCTTGCCGGTGACGGCTCCCGGCGAGGCGGCCAGCCCGACCGCCAGCAGGGCCCGGGGAGCATCCGGATCGAGCACCGGCTGAAGCATCTGATCGAGGGCTTCCATATCGACCATATCGGCGGCCTCTTCCGGCGTGACGACGCCTTCTTCCGCCAGATGGACGGCGATCTTGACGGCGGCCTGGGTCGTTCGCTTGCCGGAACGGGTCTGGAGCAGGTAGAGCCTGCCCTGCTGCACCGTGAATTCCAGGTCCTGCATATCGCGCAGATGCGCTTCCAGCCGCCGCGCCACGTCCCGAAGCTCGGCGTGGACCGCCGGCATGACATGCTCCAGCGCACTCAGCGGCAGCGGCGTCCGGATGCCGGCGACCAGGTCTTCCCCCTGCGCGTCGGGCAGGAACTCGCCGAACAGCACGTTCGCTCCGGTCGAGGGGTCGCGGGTAAAGGCGACGCCGGTGCCGCTGTCCGCCCCCCGGTTGCCGAACACCATCGCCTGGACCGTCACCGCCGTCCCGCCGTGTTCGGGGATGCCGTGAAGGCGGCGGTAGAAGACGGCGCGCCGGTTGTTCCACGACCGGAACACGGCGCCGACCGCCTGCCAGAGCTGCTCGTGGACATCCTGCGGGAAAGGCCGCCCGACCTCGCGGACGATCATTTCCTGATACTCGCGGACCAGGGTCCGGCAGTCGTCCGCCAGCAGCTCGCCGTCCAGCCGGCAGCGGCGGCGCTGCTTGACCGAGTCGAGGATGCGTTCGAAGCAGTCATGGTCGATGCCCATGACGACGGCGCCGTACATCTGGATGAAGCGCCGGTAGGTGTCCCACGCGAAGCGGCTGTCGCCGCTCCACGCCGCCAGCCCCATGACCGTCACGTCGTTGAGGCCGAGATTGAGGACGGTGTCCATCATGCCCGGCATCGATACCGCCGCCCCAGACCGTACCGCGACCAGCAAGGGGGCCGCGGCACTGCCGAACCGGCTGCCGGTCAGCGTCCCGACCCGCCCCAGCGCGCCGGATACCTGGTCCTTCAGCCAATCGGGAGCCTGCCCGGCATCCTGCCGGAACTCCCGGCAGACCGGGGTGGACAGGGTGAAGCCCGGCGGGACCGGCAAGCCGAGCCGGCTCATCCCGGCCAGTCCGGCGCCCTTGCCGCCCAGCAGATCGACCGGATCTATCCCCGGCGGCAGGGCATCCGCCGTGCCGCCGCCGAAGCCGAAGACCCGGCAGGGCGCTGTCTCCGCGATTTCGGGCGTACTGTCCGCCGGGGCCTTGGACGGCATCAGTCCTGCTCCGGTTCCAGGTAGATGATCCGCAGCGTGTTGGTCGAGCCGGTGCGGCCGAACGGCACGCCGGCCGTGATCGCGATCCGGTCGCCGATGCCGGCGATGCCGTAGTCCTGGGCGATTCGTACCGCTTCCGGAACCATCTCGCCGAACGAGCTGATGCCCTTCGTTACGTGAACGGTATGAACGCCGTAGGACAAGGCCAGCCGCCGCGCTGTGGTGTCGTGGATCGAAATCGCGAGGATCGGCATCGGCGGACGTTCCCGTGCGGCGCGCAGCGTCGTGCTGCCCGATTCGGTATACGTCACGATAGCCTTGGCGTCCACGGCGCGGGCGGATTGGTGCGCCGAGTGGGTGATGGCATCCGACGTCGTCTTGCCCAGACCCGGATGCTGGCTGTCCATGATGCTGCGATAGGACTCGTCGCCTTCGACCCGGCCGACGATGCGGTCCATGATGCCGACGGCTTCCAAGGGGTAGCTTCCGGCGGCGGTTTCAGCCGACAGCATGACCGCATCGGCCCCGTCGTAGACGGCGGTCGCCACGTCGGAAACCTCCGCCCGCGTCGGCGACGGCGAGCTGATCATCGATTCCAGCATCTGCGTCGCCACGATCACCGGGCGTCCCGCGTCGCGGGACTTCCGGATGATCTTCTTCTGCAAGCCCGGCACGTCTTCCGCCGGCATCTCGACGCCCAGGTCGCCGCGCGCGACCATCAGGGCGTCCGAAAGCTCGATCAGCTCGTCCAGGTGCTGGATCGCCATCGGCTTTTCGATCTTCAGCATGATCGCGGCCCGGTCGCCGATCAGGCCGCGCGCCTCGACCACGTCTTCAGGCCGCTGGACGAAGGACAGGGCGATCCACTCCACCCCCTGGTTCAGCGCGAACTCCATGTCGCGCCGGTCCTTGGGCGTCAGCGGCGACAGCGGCAGCATCACGTCGGGGACGTTGAAGCCCTTGTTGTTCGACAGCCGGGTGCCCGCGACGACCTCGCCCAGCAGGAAGTCGGCGCCCTGCTCGATGACGCGGATGCGGACCTTGCCGTCGTCCAGCAGCAGGGTGCTGCCGACCTTCATCGCGGAGATGACCTCCGGATGCGGCAGGCAGACCCGCTCCTCGTTGCCCGGCGCCGGGTCCAGGTCGAACCGGATCACCCTGCCCGCCCGCAGGCCGATAGCCCCTTCGGCGAACGAGCCGATGCGGAGCTTCGGCCCCTGGAGATCGGCGATGACGCCGATCGGGCGGTCGAACTCGACCTCCAGCGCGCGGATGCGGGCCAGCACCTCGCCGTGGTTTTCCTGCGTGCCATGACTGAAGTTGAGCCGGAAGACGTCCACCCCGGCCAGCATCAGGCGCCGGAGCATATCGGCCGACGAGCTGGCCGGGCCGACCGTCGCGACGATCTTGGTCTGCCGGTGGCGCCGGAAGATCGGCGCCTTTTTCTGCCCCGAAGCCGGGCTTTCTGAGGGTGTCATGACATCACTTGCGGTTGGGTCAGTCGTCGCCGCCGGGCGCGGTCTGGCCGATTTCGAAATTGCCCATGACCTCCAGGATGCGCAGCAGGCCGGAATGGTCCCATTGCGCTCCGCCCTGGGCGGCGCAGGCGTTGAAGAGCTGCTGCGTGCTGGCGGTATTGGGCAGTGACAGGTTGAGCGACTTGGCGCCCGCAAGTGCGAGGTTGAGGTCTTTCTGGTGCAGCTCGATCCGGAAGCCCGGATTGAAGTTGCGCTTGATCATCCGCTCGCCATGCACTTCCAGGATGCGCGACGACGCGAAGCCGCCCATCAGCGCCTGGCGGACGCGGGCCGGATCGGCGCCGGCCTTGGCGGCGAACAGCAGGGCTTCCGCAACCGCTTCGATGGTCAGCGCGACGATGATCTGGTTGGCGACCTTGGTGGTCTGCCCGTCGCCGTTACCGCCGACCAGCGTGATGTTCTTGCCCATCTTCTCGAACAGCGGCTTGACCTTCTCGAACGCCGCTTCGGGTCCGCCGACCATGATGGTCAGCGACGCCGCCTTGGCGCCGACATCGCCGCCGGAAACCGGCGCGTCCAGGTAGTCGCAGCCGAGCTTGTTGATTTCGGAAGCGAAACGCTTCGTTTCGATCGGAGCGATCGAACTCATGTCGACGACGGTCTTGCCCTTGGACAGACCCTGGGCGACGCCGTTCTCGCCGAACAGCGCTGCTTCGACATGGGGAGTGTCGGGGACCATCGTGATGATGATGTCGGCTTTTTCAGCCACTTCCTTGCCGGACTTGCAGGCGGTCCCGCCCTTGCCGGTCAGTTCGTCGGGGACGGGCTGGATGTCGTACAGGTAGAGTTCGTGCCCGGCGTCGATCAGGTGACCCGCCATCGGCCGACCCATAATGCCAAGCCCGATGAAACCTACTTTCATTTTTCGCTCCCTCCGTGAAATGTTTATACCCGATCGATGTCGGTTTGTCGCGCGTCACTTGCCCCCTCGCCCCCAAGAGGGCGAGGGGATAAAGCGCCGTCAGCCCTTGGTGAACCAGCCCAGGCCTTCTTCGGTCTTGCCCTTCGGCTTGTACTCGCAGCCGATCCAGCCGTCGTAACCGATCCGGTCGAAATGGCCGAACAGGAACGGGTAGTTGATTTCACCCGTGCCCGGCTCGTTGCGGCCCGGATTGTCGGCGAGCTGGATATGCGCGATCCGAGACAGGTTCTTCTCGACCGTGCGGGCGAGATCGCCTTCCATGATCTGCATATGGTAGACGTCGTACTGGACGAAGATGTTGTCCGATCCGGTCTGGTCGATCAGATCGATCGCCTGCTTGGTCCGGGTCAGATAGAAGCCCGGAATGTCGATGGTGTTGATCGGCTCGATCAGCAGCTTGATGCCGTGCTTCTTCAGCTCGTCGGCGGCGTACTTGATGTTGCCGACGAATGTGTCGTGCAGCTTGCTCTGCTCCACCCCGGCCGGCACGATGCCTGCCAGGCAGTTGACCAGCGGGCACTTCAGCGCTGTTGCGTACTCGATCGCCTTGCCGACGCCGTCGCGGAACTCGCCGGCCCGGTCCGGCATGCAGGCGATGCCGCGCTCGCCCGCGCCCCAGTCGCCGGCGGGAAGGTTGTGGAGCACCTGCTTCAGGTCGTTGGCTTCAAGGCGCTGGACCAGATCCTCCACCTTATAAGGATAGGGGAACAGGTACTCGACGCCCCGGAAGCCGGCCTTGGCGGCCCGCTCGAACCGGTCGAGAAAATCGTACTCGGTGAACAGCATCGTCAGATTGGCCGCGAATTTCGGCATGATGCTTCCTCCCTTTTCTTCGATACTTCGTTTCAGACCAGCACGCGGTGAGGCTGCTGCTCCGGGAG
>NZ_JCACHA010001070.1:0-5692 GCF_059503625.1 Skermanella sp. | reverse complement strand
CAGAAGCTGCTGCCCTGGGGAGGGCCGCAGCAGGCCGACAATGAACTTGAAGAACAACGTGCGGCGCCGCCGGCACTTCTGGCAGCCTAGCACAGGGGAAAGTACAGGTAATGGGAAGTCAGTATCATAACCAAAGCGGGCGCAGCCAAGCCGACCGCGCCCTTATCATCCACCCGGTGCTGCATGGCACCGTACAGACCCGCTCGCCCGAAGCCTGCCTGGAGGAGGCCGTCGGTCTCGCCCACGCCATCGATCTCGACGTGGCCCAAGCCCGCACGGTCAAGGTCAGCCGGCCGCAGCCAGCCACGTTGCTGGGTGGCGGCACCGTCGCCGAACTGGGGTCGGCGATCGCCGACGCGGAAGAGCGGGGCGAACCGATCGACCTGGTGATCGTCGACCATGCTCTGTCGCCGGTGCAGCAGCGCAATCTGGAGCAGAGCCTCGGAACCAAGGTGATCGACCGTACCGGCCTGATCCTGGAGATCTTCGGCGCCCGCGCCCGGACCCGCGAGGGTCAGCTTCAGGTCGAGCTGGCGGCGCTCAGCTACCAGCGCTCCCGGCTCGTGCGGTCGTGGACCCACCTTGAGCGCCAGCGCGGCGGTTTCGGCTTCATCGGCGGTCCCGGTGAAAGTCAGCTCGAGCTCGACCGCCGTCTGATCGGCGACCGCATCGTCAAGCTGAAGCGGGAACTGGAAGAAGTCCGCCGCACCCGTGGCCTGCACCGCAAGGCGCGTGCCCGCGTACCTTATCCGGTGGTGGCGCTGGTGGGATACACCAACGCCGGCAAGTCCACGCTGTTCAACAGCATGAGCGGGGCCAGCGCCTTCGCCAAGGACCTGCTGTTCGCCACGCTCGACCCGGCGATGCGGTCGATCAAGCTGCCGTCGGGAAGCAAGGTGATCGTGTCCGACACTGTGGGGTTCATCTCGGACCTGCCGACCTCCCTGGTCGCGGCCTTCCGCGCGACGCTGGAAGAGGTGCAGTCGGCCGATATCATCCTGCATGTCCGTGACATCGCCCATCCCGACACGGAGGCTCAGAAAGCCGATGTCGAGGCGATCCTGAAGGACCTTGGCATCGATCCGGAGACCGATCCGCGCGTCGTCGAGGTGCTGAACAAGATCGACCTGCTGGAACCGGCCGATCAGGCGAGCCTTCAGGCCCAGACCGGCCGCTCGCCGGCTGCCGTGCCGGTTTCCGCCGTCACCGGCGAAGGTCTGGAGCGGCTATTCGCGGTGCTCGACGAGCACCGGACGGCCAACCGTCAGGTGGTCGATGTGGATGTCGATCTGGCCGACGGGGCGACCTTGTCCTGGCTGTACGCCCGGGGCGAGGTGCTGGACCGGCGGGATGACGAAGCCCGGGCGCACCTGCGGGTGGCCATGGAGCCGGCGCATCTGGCCCGGTTCGCCGGACTGGAGCGGCAGGCTCTGCGCGCCTGAAGAAAGCCGAAAAATGAAGTCGGACAGTCTTGTAACGGCTTCAGCGGGCTTCTACATTAGCATCACTGTCTGAAACAACAGAAAGGAGGTGATCTTGTGTCTAATTGTTCCAAGCCGCGGTCGTCGGGTACAGTGACCAGGGTCTCCGCCTTTGGCGAGATCTACGCGTAATACTGCGTCGCATCGTGGTCCTGACCGGATCGTGGTTTGACAATTGAAAGGCCGCCCCTCGGGGCGGCCTTTCTGCTTTGGGAACTTCGTATAATCTCTGAGTCATGGCATCCGGTTCAGGGTAGACGATCGCGAACCCATGCCTCGCTGCCTTTCCCGATCAGCCGGGCGCTAGCTGGCCCTCTTCTTATGGGACTGAGTATTCGCACGGAAAGAACATAGATCAGCGCGGGCTAGATTGAGATCGTACTGAAAATCCTCCAATAGCTTCCTGGCCCGAGCCGCAGCGAACGCATTGCCTTTTCGCTCCAGCTCCCTGATTGTCTCGGACAAATGCGCGATCTGCTTCTCGCCTTCGCAGATACTGCGCTCAGTCATTGCGAGACGATCCCTTTCATGCTGGTTCATGATCCCCTCTCCCCACAGATGGCATGTCACGAGATGCCTTGGGTAAGCCGCAACAGCACAGTGGATGATTCAGATCCGATCGTCTTGGCATACACCTATCGGACAATGTTTTTTGACTGTCTGTAGGTGGTGTGCGGGTCCGAAGGAGGCTTTTGTGGATGACTAGTTGACCTTGCCCGCGTGCAGCGCCTCCCATAGCCGGGTAAGATCGGCGCCACAGGAGGCACGATGAAGAAAGCGGCGAGGGCGAGCGGATTTCGACTGTTGCCAGGAACCTGGGGCTTGCGGAGCAAACGCTGCATAATTGGGTCCAAGCAGCAGGCAACGGAGGCTTGAAGGGACCTGCAACCTCGAGTGTGAGCGCCGAGCCGATGGAGATCAGCTGCCTGAAGGCTGAATAGCCACGCGTGAGGATTGAGCGCGACATCCTAAAAAAAAGCTGCGGCATACTTCGCGAGGGGGTCGTTGTGAAGTACGCCTTTATTCAACGGCATCGCCATATCTGGCCTGTTTCGGCTCAATGCTGTCAGCAGGCATGGAGGTGGTCACCGAGGATGCGCTTGTATTTCGACATCGCGGTTTCCGCCATGGGCCGCCTGCCATAGTCAGTGTCCCGCTGCCAGCCCACCCTTGTCGGCAAGGGGCTGGATATGGCGATCACGCTGAGTTGGCTCGACGCTTGATCCCAGCACCGCCATACTTCGCGGCGGAATGACGACCGTGGTTGTGGGCTCGTGCCATCCGTCTCCATCGCTGTGAGCTGCGCCAGAACCTCATCCACGAAGGCGTCCAAGCCGGCGAGGGCGTCTCAGGATGCCGGAGAGGTCCTGGCGGTTCTGACGGCGGTACCCATATGCTGCTGACCCGGCGCCTATTGGCGACGGCCCCGGACATAGACCGCCAGCCCCGAAGCGCCAGCCCTCTTTCAGCTCAAAGTAGCATTCCAGTCAGCACAGAGCGGCACACCCCATCTGCGAACAAGTTCTGAGGGACGATCAGCCCGACTATGTCCGGCGCGGCGGATTACCGCGATCCCTGTGCATCGGTCAGGGTCTGGTCGTCCTCGACCTCGGCGAAGTCGTTGTCGTTGTCATCCCACTTCTGAAGCGCAGTGACCTGCTGCTCGGTCATCGGCAGGGTGACTTTGTCGCCCTCCATGGTGAACTGGTTGATTGGCACCAGAACCTTTTCCGACCCAAGGCCGAACCAGTTGCCGCCAGCCTGCACGACGGCAAACACGGTGGCTCCGGCGGTGCTGCTTCCCGTGGTGCCGGGAGTGCCGTTGGCCGAACTGGGACGGACCACCTCGTCGATCTCGCCGATCTCCTTGCCGTCAGCCCCGTAGACCTTATGATCCTCCAGGTCGTCAACCGTCATCGACATGATGCCCGATCCACCAGCCTTGCTCGTGGTGGTCGTTGTCGTTGTAGTCTGGCTGTTCTGGGCTAGAGCCGGAGTTCCACCCAGCACCGCGAGAGCAACGCCGGCCATCAATACGGATTTCAGCATCTGCTTACCTCCTGTACGGGAAAGTACTCTGCTGAAATCAACATGCCAGTCTCCAATACATTCCCTGACAACGACATGAAAAGGTTGGCAAGAGACCCTGCCGTCAACTCACCCTCCGGTTGAGGGTGCGCGGGATTGTTCATTGAGGCCTTGGCGGTGATACGAGTGGCCGGAGATGCGTGGAGGACGGGAATGGACGCAAGGGAACCAGCCTGAAGACCTCTTGTTGTGGTGTTTGGAATAAACTTGAGGAGAACCATCATGGCCGCTACCACGGGGACATCGCCGGGCGGAACTACTGGCACCTCCAACGGTAAATCAGGAGCCGCTACGGTCACCGACACCAGCCGCAACAAGCCTGATGCCGCCTCTGCCGCCACGACTGAATCGAACCAGCCCTCCGCTGAGAAAATCATCGAAACTACGGCAGGATCGACGACCGGTTCGACCGGCGCCGATACCCCGACGCCCTCCAGCATAACGGTCACCCAGAGTGACACCGGCAAGAGTTCAGCCGCAACGTATTCCGGCCCGACTGGGATCGGCGGCGTCACCAAATCCAGCACGGCATCCCCGACGGCAGCGGAGCAGTTCTCGCGACCCGACAGCGGAACCACCAGCACATCGACCATCAACACTCCCTCGCGAACCCATACCGGACCGAAGGCGGACAGCGGCACCCTGGGTAACCTGACGGAGACCGCCGGGGGTACCGGGCGGCACGGCAGCAGCCAGGCAGCGGAGGAGTGGCAACAGCGGAAACAGCAGGCGTCCGAAGTGGCCGGCAACCTCAAGGACGGTGCGGCCCGGTCTGCGGAGCAGGTTCGCGACACTGCCAACCGGGCGGCATACCGGGTTCGCCAGCAAAGCCGCCAAGGCGTCGAAGCCGCCCACACGGTGATCACTGAACATCCGCTGGCGACCGGCATGGTCGCCCTGGGGGTCGGGTTGTTGATCGCCGGGTTGCTGTACAGCCAATCTCGGAAATCCCAATCGTACCGGAACTACTACGATCGGGATCGGGAGAGCGATTACCGGCAGGCGGAGAGCAATGCCGGGTATGACAGATCGGGCTACTAACCCGTCGACACACCCGAATTCTAACTGTCCAGCGGCATTGTCCCGCGAACAGTAGCGCTCCGTCGGTGGCGACGATAATGCGCCTGGATGCAGCCGATCATCATCCAGCATGCAGCGTGGCTTTATCTCCGGTTCATACTGAGCTACCGGGACGTTGAGGGGCTGCTGGCCAAGCGTGGTGTGATTGTCTCCGACGAAACAATCCGTCGGTGGTGCGGGAAGTTTGCTCGAACCTTAGCCGACCGGCTGCGGCAATGCCGGCCGAAGCCCGATGATCGCTGGCATTTGGATGAGGTGTTCATCAGGATCAACGGCGTTCAGCACTATCTCTGGCGTGCGGTCGACCAGGACGGGATCGTTCTCGACGTCCTGGTCCGGAGCCGGTGCAACACCAGGGTCCAAGCGCTTCTTCAAGAAACTGCTGAAGGGCTTGCGGTATGTGCCGGGTCGTGGTCACCGATCAGCTGAAAAGCTACGCCGCGGCCAAGCGCCAGATCATCCCACACGCCGAACACCGGCAAAGCCGTTACCTGAACAACAGGGCGGAGAATTCGCATCAGCCGACCCGCCAGCACGTGCGGCACATCGAACGCTTCAAATCACCCCGGCAGGCCCGGCAGTTCCTGTCCGCCCACGGCCCCACTCACCAGCACAGCAATCCCCGTCCGCATCTCATGAGTGCCGCCGAGTACCACGTCCATCGCACCCACGCATTCGAGGTCTGGAAGCAGGAGACGTGCGCCTGGAGGGCCGCATAAAGGCCGGCTTACGGCCCTTCAACGTCTTCGCACGTCCTATCCAAGTTAAGGTGACAATGCCGATCAGGCGGCGGCTGCCGCACCGGGGACAGCAAAGAGGAGTTGGAACCATCAAAACGCAAAACAGTGAATATCTCTATACTATATAAAATCCGGAATTAGTGCGTTAAACCCTGTATACATACAGCTCATGGACAGGCTCGATATTCACAGTTCAAGTCGTCACGATTCCCGGGCTGGTGCCGAGGCCGGGCGTGGGCGCTTTGGCAGCATCGAGCCACGGTCGCGCTGACGAGTGGTTGCGACGCGGCGCGGGCCGCCATC
>NZ_JCACHA010001069.1:0-5695 GCF_059503625.1 Skermanella sp. | reverse complement strand
ACTGGACGACAAGTACACGCTCGAAAGCGGGCGGGTGTTTTTGACCGGAACGCAGGCGCTGGTCCGCTTGCCGATGATGCAGCGGCAGCGGGATGTCGCGGCGGGGCTGAATACCGGCTGTTTCATTTCAGGCTATCGCGGATCGCCGCTCGGCGCCTTCGACCAGGCGCTGTGGAAGGCGCGGAAGTTCCTGGCAACCAACCATATCCAGTTTCAGCCGGGCGTGAACGAGGAGTTGGGCGCCACCGCCGTCTGGGGCAGCCAGCAGGTCGGCATGTTCCCTGGCGCACGCTATGACGGCGTCTATTCCATGTGGTACGGCAAGGGTCCGGGCGTGGACCGGTCTGGCGACGTGTTCAAGCACGGCAATGCGGCGGGCTCGTCCCGCAACGGCGGCGTCCTGGTGCTGGCCGGCGACGACCATAGCTGCAAGTCGTCCACGTTCCCGCATCAGTCCGAGCACGCCTTCGTCCATGCGATGATCCCGGTGCTCAACCCGGCGAGCGTCCAGGAATTCCTCGACCTCGGCATGATGGGCTGGGCGATGTCGCGCTTCTCCGGCTGCTGGATCGCCTTCAAGACGATCGCCGAGACGGTGGAGAGTTCCGCTTCCGTGTCGATCGATCCGCTGCGCGTCGACTACGTCCTGCCGGAGTTCGACATGCCGGTCGGCGGGCTGAACATCCGCTGGCCCGACCCGCCGCTCGAGCAGGAAGAGCGGCTGATGAAGTACAAGCTCTACGCGGCGCTGGCCTTCGCCCGCGCCAACCGGCTGGACAAGACGGTGATCTCGTCCCCGCGCCCCCGGCTGGGCGTGGTTACGACCGGCAAGAGCTATCTGGACGTCCGGCAGGCGCTGGACGACCTGGAAATCTCCGAGGAGATGGCCGCCGATATCGGGCTGACCGTCTACAAGGTCGCCATGACGTGGCCGCTGGAGCGCGAAGGCATCCGCCGCTTCGCCCAGGGCCTCGAAGAGATCGTCGTGGTCGAGGAAAAGCGGGCGCTGATCGAGAACCAGCTCAAGGAACAGCTCTACAACTGGGACCCGGACGTGCGTCCGCGCGTCGTCGGCAAGTTCGACGAAGACGCGCACGAGATGCTGCCGGCCTATAACGAGCTGTCGCCGGCCCGCATCGCGGTGACCATCGGCCGGCGCCTGCTGAAGTTCTACGACCACGAGGGCATCCGCCGCCGCGTCGAGTTCCTGGAGCGGCAGGAGAACGCCAAGAAGCGGAAGGCCCTGGTCGAGCGCAAGCCGTATTTCTGCTCCGGCTGCCCGCACAACACCTCGACCGTGGTCCCGGAAGGCAGCCGCGCCGTGGCCGGCATCGGCTGCCACTACATGGCGACGTGGATGGACCGCCGGACGGAGACCTTCACCCAGATGGGCGGCGAAGGCGTGCCGTGGATCGGTCAGGCGCCGTTCACCGACGAGCAGCATATCTTCGCCAATCTCGGCGACGGGACCTATTTCCACTCCGGCCTGCTGGCGGTCCGTGCCGCCATCGCGTCCGGCGTCAACATCACCTACAAGATCCTCTACAACGACGCGGTCGCGATGACCGGCGGGCAGGCCCATGACGGCTCCCTGTCGGTGCCCCAGATCAGCCGGCAGCTGGCGGCGGAAGGGGCGACCCGGATCGTCGTCGTGACCGACGAGCCGGAGAAATATGCCGGGACGACCGGACTTGCCGCCGGCGTGCGCGTCGAGCATCGCGACAGCCTGGACAGCGTCCAGCGCGAGCTTCGCGAGGTCAAGGGCACCAGCATCCTGATCTACGACCAGACCTGCGCCGCCGAGAAGCGCCGCCGCCGGAAGCGCAAGATCATGGTCGATCCGCCCAAGCGGGTGGTGATCAACGAGCAGGTCTGCGAGGGCTGCGGCGACTGCTCGAAGAAGTCCAACTGCCTGTCGGTGACGCCGGTCGAGACCGAGTTCGGCCGCAAGCGCCAGATCGACCAGTCCACCTGCAACAAGGACTTCTCCTGCGTCAAGGGCTTCTGCCCGAGCTTCGTCACCGTCCATGGCGGCCAGTTGCGGAAGCCCAAGCCGGCAGCGCCTGCGGGCAGCCAGTCCGCCGTGGCTGAGATCGCGCTGCCGGAACCGTCCCGCCCCGGCCTGGACCATCCCTACGGCGTGCTGGTCACCGGCATCGGCGGTACCGGCGTCGTGACCATCGGCGCCATCCTGGGCATGGCCGCGCATATCGAGGGCAAGGGCTGTTCGGTGCTGGACCAGGCCGGTCTGGCGCAGAAGGGCGGAGCGGTCACCAGCCATATCCGCATCGCCGCCAAACCCGAGGAGATCCACGCGGTCCGGGTGGCGGCGGGCGGCGCCCACTTGGTGATCGGCTGCGACGTGGTGGTCACCGCCAGCAGCGACTGCCTGTCCAAGATGGCGCCGGGCCACACCAGCGCGGTCCTGAACGACCACGAGACGATCACCGCCGACTTCACCCGCAACGCCGACTTCCGCATTCCGTCGAAGGAGTTGCAGGCGGAAATCGTCAAGGCCTGCGGCGGCGCCGAGGCGGTGACCGCGCTGGACGCCACCGGCATCGCGACGGCGCTGCTGGGCGACAGCATCGCGACAAACCTGTTCATGCTGGGCGTCGCGTACCAGAAGGGCCTGATCCCGGTTTCGGCCGAAGCCATCGAGCAGGCGATCGAGCTGAACGCCGTCGCGGTCAAGATGAACATGGACGCCTTCCGCTGGGGCCGCCGCGCCGTCGTCGACCCTGGCGCCGTCAAGGCGACCGCTGCACCGGCAACGGCCGCGAGCGTCAAGCTGTCGGAGACGCTGGACGAGGTGATCGCCCGCCGGGTCAGCTTCCTGACCGACTATCAGGATGCGGACTATGCCGCCCGCTACAAGCGCCAAGTCGACTGGGTGCGGCAGGTCGAGGGCGAGCGCGCCCGTGGCCTGTCCGGCCTGACGGAAGCGGTCGCCCGCAACTACTTCAAGCTGCTCGCCTACAAGGACGAGTACGAGGTGGCGCGGCTGTATACCGACGGCGCTTTCCTGAAGCGTCTCGGCGAGCAGTTCGAGGGCGACTACAAGCTGGAGTTCCATCTGGCGCCGCCCATGCTGGCGGAAACCGACCCGGCGACGGGCGAGCCGAAGAAGAAGGCCTACGGGCCGTGGATGCTGAAGGTCTTCCAGGGTCTTGCCCGGATGAAGCGGTTGCGCGGCACCCGGCTCGACCCGTTCGGCCGCACGCCCGAGCGGAAGATGGAGCGCCAGCTCATCGCCGACTACGAGAAGACGCTGGGCGAGCTTCTGTCCGGCCTGAACCATGAGAACCATGGTCTGGCCGTCCAGATCGCCTCGATCCCGGATGCCATCCGGGGCTTCGGCCCCGTCAAGGACCGCCATCTGGCCGATGCGCGGGCGAAGGAAGCGGCCCTGCTGGAGGCCTTCCGCCAGCCGGCGCCTACTCCCATGGCGGCGGAGTAGCCGGCCGGCTTCAGCTCTCGCGGATCGCCAGCAGGGCACCGAGCGGCGGCAGGGTGAGGGTGACGCCTTCCCCTTCCGCCGAAGCGACCGCCTTGCCGGCGGGCAGCGGCGTTTCGACCGGCGTGTAGCGTCCCGGCGGCAGCACGTAGTCCGCCGGAGCGTTCGACAGGTTGAAGACCGCGACCAGCCGGCCACCGCGCGCGAAGGCCAGCACCTCGCCGTCCTCGTCCACGTCCGACAGGCCGCCGTGCTTCAGGTCGGGAAGCTGGCGGCGGAGCGCCAGACAGCGCCGCCAGACGTTGATCGTCGAACCGGGGTCCATCTCCTGCCGGTCCGCCGCCAGCGCCCGATGGGATTCCGGCACCGGCAGCCAGGGCTTCCCGGTATCGGTGAAGCCGCCGTGCCGTGCGCCGCCGATCCAGGGCATCGGCGTGCGGCAGCCGTCGCGGCCGGGAAACTCCGGCCAGAACGCCATCCCGAAGGGGTCGCGCAGGTCGTCGGGGTCAATCTCCGCCTGCGGCAGTCCCAGCTCCTCCCCCTGGTACAGGCACAGGGTTCCGGGAAGGCAGCAGAACAGCAGCGCCAGCAGCGCCGCGAACCGCCGGGGATCGGCGCCGGGCGGCTTCCAGCGCGACGCCGCCCGCTCGACGTCGTGGTTGCTGAAGCTCCAGCAGGTGGCGGCGCCGGTCCCGGCAGCCATCAGCGCACCGTAGAGGGTGCGGGCTCCGAACGGCTGCTTGGGCAGGTCGAGCGTATAGGCGGAGTGCAGGCCTCCCTGCCTGGTGTAGCGGTCGATCCGCCGGCCCGCCCCCGGCTGGCTCGACAGCTCGCCCAGCAGCACCCGGCCGCCGTACTGGTCCACGACCTCGCGGAGTTGGGCCAGCAGGCCGACGGTATCGGCATGCGCCATGTCGTGGATATGCTGCTGGAGGCCGAACGGCTTGGCCGGAAAGCCGGACGGACCCGGCCCGAGCGGCGGGTTGGCGCGCTGGTGCGGGTCGTGCATCAGTAAGTCGACGGCATCGATCCTGAAGCCGTCGACGCCCCGCTCCAGCCAGAAGCGGGCGGTGCCGAGCAGTTCCGCCGCGACGGCGGGGTTGCGCAGGTTCAGCGCCGGCTGGGCGGACAGGAAATGGTGCAGGTAGTACTGCCGCCGGCGCGGGTCCCAGGTCCAGGCGGGACCGCCGAACACCGACAGCCAGTTGTTGGGCGCCGTGCCGTCGGATGCCGGATCGCTCCAGACATACCAGTCGGCTCTATCCGCCTGCTTCGAGCGCCGGCTTTCAGCGAACCAAGGATGACTGTCGGACGTGTGGCCACAGACGAGATCGACGATCAGCTTCAGGCCGCGCCGGTGGATTTCGGCGAGCAGGCGGTCGAACGTCTCGAGCGTGCCCATGCGCGAATCGACCGACCTGTGGTCGCTGACGTCGTACCCGAAGTCCTTCAGCGGCGATGGGTAGAACGGCGAGAGCCAGAGGGCGTCAATTCCGAGTGATGCGATATGATCGAGCCGTTGAAATATTCCTTCCAGGTCACCGTAACCATCGGCATTGCCGTCGGAAAAACTAAGCGGATATAGTTGATATAGTACCGCTCCCCTAAGCCAGCTTTCACTCGGGCTCAAAGCCTGCTCCGCAAAGATATGAGGTTGATCGAAAATCAAGTACCAAAAGGCGAGTGCCTTATTCTGTAGGCATATTCGTAACCAAGCTATGAACTACGCCTATGGTCCAACCCACTTTCAAATACTTGACTCATGCCCCGGCAATCGTTTCGATTCGAAAACGTCCTCGGCTTGAGGAGGCGGCCGCGTCGGGGCCGCGTTGAAGGATCGGATCAACGGCCATGAACCTGCCATATCCTGTGTCATGGGATTGAACGCCCCGGATCTGGCGGGTGACCGCAACGCCTGCGAGCGTGAGCCGATCCACATTCCCGGCGCGATCCAGCCGCATGGCGTCCTTCTGTCGATCGATCCCGCGGACTGGTCCATAGCGCAGGCCAGCGCGAATTCGGCGAGCCTGCTGACGATGGCGCCGGAAGACCTCTGCGGCCGTCCCCTGGCCGATCTGCTCGGCCCCGATGCGGTGGCGGAGCTGGCGGGCCGCGACCTGTCGCCGGTCTTCCCGCATCTCCACGACGCTGTTCCGGTCGCCGTCACGACGGCGCCGGAACGCCCGCTGTGCTGCATCGCGCACCGCCACGACGACCGCGTCATCCTGGAGTTCGAGG
>NZ_JCACHA010001068.1:0-5705 GCF_059503625.1 Skermanella sp. | reverse complement strand
AAAATGTCGCAAATCGAATGGGTTAATGAGGGGTAGACGCAAGCAAACCACATTGCGCAAAGCTAAGGAACAACCAGGGTCAGATTAATTTAGCACCAGCTTTGCTGAGGCTGCAAGGACAGTGCGCGCATGCGCACTTTTGCACCCCAACCCTCTTCCCCAAAGCAGGGAAAAAAGGCAAACGTGGACAGAGCTCCATTAAGCAAAGCTGAAAAATCAAGCGCTTTTTTGAGCGCCTAAGTCAAGCAGCAAGCCGCTAAATCGTATCAGGCCCGTGCTCGCGAAAATCTTCCAGCGACGTGAACTGCTTATCGACAGCACTGGTCACGATCTTGCAATCCCGTTTCGGTAAAACGGCGAAATCCTGATGAACGACGGCGCTACGGAACGCCAAGCCCTTCTTCTGAAACTCGAGGCAGGCAATCGTTATCAATCTTATCTTCGACGTATCCCCACCCTTGGCCCCGAACAGGTAGACTGGAACCCGTCCAAAGCTGAATCCGTAATCCACCTCCAGCTCATCCCGTGACTGAATCGGAGAGATGGCCTTGGCAGATTGGAGTTTTGACATATCGGCAGTTACGAATTCATCCAGCATCTCGTAGAACAGGTTAGATATAACCTCACGCCGGTAAAGGCTCATACTACAAACCTTTGCAACGGCCTGACCGAATTTCAGTACCGCCGGATACAAACTCTGGCACGGCACATCCAGGTACAGGTTTCCATTTTCCTCGGAAACTCTGTTCTCTGAAAGGATCTGCCGGAAAATGCGTTCCTTGTTCTCCGTATCGATGTCGTATTGGTATGAAAGCCTCATCAGCGACAATCCACGATCGCTGACGCGGATCATGTCGCCTCCCTTCATCTCAAGGAAAATGTCGACCATGTCGCCATCCTCATGAAAGAGGGGCACCAGAAGTTTAGCTATCCCCGGACGCTTCTCACGCACCGAAACGTGAGAACCAAAGCCTGCTGTCAGATAGTCCATGTAGTTCATGAGGCCAATTCCGGAAATAGCGGTATGACTCTGGTATCGGGGAAATGTCGCTCCCAGCCTTGAATGCCAACATATTTGCAGAATACCACGATTGCCTCATCTAAGGAGGCGTAATCCTGAGTCGTATCGGCGGGATGCTTTTCATAGCGTCCCATATTTAGATTATCGGAGGTTGCTTTGTGCACATGAAAGTTGAAATGCGGAATTCCCGCTTGGAAAGGATCAACCGCTTGCTCATGCTGTCCATTGAACCGAACTAAAGTGACACGCTTTCCTTCAGGTGCGATGAACACCAAACCTATGGAAAAATCCTCAAGGAACTCAAGGCTTTGTCGAATGAAAACGTCGAACTGCTCGCCCTCCGGTCCACGGAGCCTCATATCGTTGCGACGGTGTCGGTTCTCTTCCTTCATTTCCCGCCGGGGCGCGTCCTGTATCGACTTCCTGCACCGGAGTAACTGATCGATGTCCGCATCCGACCAGTCAACCATGGCCTGTTCCCCGGAAAATTGCCGCCCTGGTATCGATATCGACTCAAATAATTTATTTTAAATTAATGAACAAGAAGGTTGCCCAATCAGTTTCACTTCACAGGATACGTTGAGCTTCGGCCCTCATGCCCTTGAAGCACGGATTGCCAATGAAAATCCCGTCAAGCGCGCATCGTCGCCGCCACCGACACGCGTTTCAGCACCGTGCTTGACTTCCCACCGCAACCCGCTCAGAGTCGCCATACCTCCGCAGCCGCGGGGCGGTCGAGCAAAGGAACGCCAATTCCCCCGCCCGACCTAACCATCAATGATCCGAGTGAAGGATTGCACATCGATGGCTACCGCCACCTTTACCACACCGCCCGGCGTCTTCGCGCGCCGTATTTTGTCGTCCGCCGCCGCGATGGTTTCGACCGTCGCGGCGGCGGCGGGACCGCTTGGCGCCGTGGATTTCCACGGCGCTGCGGTACAAACGCCCGCCAACTCCTCCGCTACGTCCTGAGCGTCATGCGACTCTGACAGTCCGCCCGGCACCGCTGGCCCTCTCGGGAACCGGCTCGGCAAGCTGCGCGTCCATCGGGAACGATCCGTTTCACGGTCGGCCGCCTGATCCCTGACGGGGATCGCGCGGTGAAGCCCCGGTTGCGCGCCTCCGCCGCCGTTCCGTCCGGGTAAGACGCCTGTCCCTCCCGCCCCGTCGGGCGCGGGTCGGCTGCCCGTGCGCGCTGTTCCGCCTCCGCACCACGTTCCCCCGCCACGGCGTCCCGCCGCCGCAGCCTTCTCCGAGGGATGGCCAGTAGCCGGCGCCGCGTCCAGGGGTCCGTGTTTTCCCTTCAGGTCCAGAACCAGGGTCCCGCTCAGCGGACCAGGGAGTACGATCATGTATTCACTCGACAATCCTTCGGCCTGCTGGCCGGAGTTCGACTATACCCTGCCCCCAGGCGACGACGACGCCGATGTGCCCTACAAACCCGCCCGCCAGTTCACCGGGCATCCGACGCTCGACGGCATGCTGATCGTCTGGCACGGCGCGGTCACCCCGGCGGGGCCTCCCAGTTGGAAGGATTTGGCCGACAAGACCTGGCATCCGTGGAGCACGTCGCTGCTGCTGGTGGAATGCCGGGGCAGCGGCAAACCTGTCCGCAGCGTCGAGGCTTTTCCGGTCGCGACCACGCTGCTCGGGCTGCCGCTGTTCTTCCGAGGCGACCTGTCGATGGACAACCCGTTGACGGCGGAACTGGCGAAGATGACGCGGCAGGTGTCCGACGCGCGGGCGATGATCCCGCGCATCCTGCCGGCAAGGCCGGCGGCGGACGGGAAGGCGTTTCAGCCGCTGGCGGTCGGGGTGCCGCTGGCGCCGGTCAAGGGGCCGTTCTGGCGACGAGAGGTGCAGCAGGTGCTGTTTTCGGTGGTGCCGCCCGCGCCACGGGGCCGGGCTGCGGGGGTGAAAGTGCCGGCTTGACAGCGGAAGCGTCGGGGATTGCGCCGGAGCGACGGCGGCGGTGGCGACGCCAGCGGCCGAGGGTAGAAGCGGCTTCCAGCCGCTTTCCAGGTGCGGGGCGGTTTGTTCCGCAGGGGAACGAAGGCTTATGCAGCGGAAAGCGCGCGTTTCGCGCGCGGAAAGCGGCTGGAAGCCGCTTCTACGTCGTCGTCGTCGCTGGCGGTTGGCGGTTGCAGCGGCGGCAGGGGTTAGGCGCCGGGAGGTAGTTCCATGACCGGCGGCGCTGGTATTGGCGGGTTTTTCGGCAGGGGACGCGGGTGTGCTGCCCCCCTCACCCTTCCCTCTCCCCCCGAAGAGGGTGGAGAGGGTTTTGGTTTTTGTGGAGAGGGGCGTTGGTGAGGGCGGCAGTACTGGCGGTAGCGGCGGGACTTTGGCGACGCGGTTTTTTCGAACGCTCTTGCGTTTCGCGCCGTCCTTAGGATAATATTCTTTGATCCATTCCTAACCCTCCCGCCGAAGAGTCATGCCATGTCAGCCCTCCCCGCCTCCACCTCTCCCACCCTCCACCTGACCGACCGGCAGGAGGCTTTCTGTCAGGCGATGGCCTGCAATGTCGGCGGGGCGGAGGCGGCGCGGCGGGCGGGGTACTCGCCCAAGGGGGCCAAGCAGCGCGGCGCTTACCTGATGCAGCAGCAGGAAATCCGCGTCCGGGTCCAGCAGATCCGCGCCAGCCGCCGGCAGGAGCATCAGAGCCTGCTCGACGAAGCGGCGGCCCAGGTGGAGGAGATCATCGCCGACGCACAGGAAAATAAGCGCGGGTCCCTGGCGCTCCGCGCCATCGAGTTCCGGCTGAAGCTGCGCGGCGTCATCCAGGACCGGCGCATCGCGCATCACTGCCATATGGACCAGCGCCGGCCCGACGTCGACCTGGAAGACCTCGACTGCGATCCGGAGGAAGAGTTCGACGCTCTCCCCAACCCCCAGCCGGCCAACCCTCAACTGGCCAACCCTCAGCCGGCCAGGGCGGCGATAGGGCGGAAGGCCCCGGTAGTGACCCTGGATAGTGACCTGCTGCGTTTTCTGGCCGGCCCGCTCGACGCCGATTCGCTGCTCGGAACGACGGCGGCGACTGCCCTGATTCCGGCCCTGGTTTCGGCCCCGCCCCGGCGTTTCCGCCTGCCCCACGTCGCCTGACGCGGCCAAATCAGCGTCAGCGGTTGACGTCCACCACGATCCGCCCCCGCACCCGGCCTTCCAGGAACAGCGGCGCCGTCCGCCCCACGTCCGACAGCGGGATCGTGCTGGTCAGCGCGTCCAGTTTTTCGATCTCAAGATCAGCCGCCAGCCGTTTCCAGGCCAGCAGCCGGCGTTCGCGCGGGCAGAAAACGGATGCGATGCCGGTCAGCGTCACCCCGCGCAGAATGAAGGGCGCCACGCTGGCCGGCAGGTCCATGCTCTGGGCAAGGCCGCAGGCCGCAACCGTGCCGGCGTAGCGGGTCTGGGCCAGCGCATGGGCCAGGACGGCGCCGCCGACCGAATCGACCACGCCCGCCCAGCGCTCCTTGGCAAGCGGCCGGACCGGGCCGTCCTGCCCGTCCCGGCCGATCACCTCGGCCGCGCCCAGCGACTTCAGGTAGCCGCCCTCCGCCGGCCGGCCGGTCGAGGCGACCACCCGGTAGCCCAGCTTCGACAGCAGACAGACAGCGATGCTGCCGACTCCGCCGACCGCCCCCGTCACCAGCACCTCGCCGCTGTCGGGCGTGACGCCGTGGTCCTCCAGCGCCAGCACGGCGAGCATGGCGGTGAAGCCCGCCGTGCCGATCGCCATCGCGCGCGATGTCGTGAAGGCGTCGGGCAGCGGGACCAGCCAGTCGCCCTTGACGCGGGCCTTCTGCGCCAGACCGCCCCAGTGGGTCTCGCCGATGCCCCAGCCGGTCAGGACGACCTAGGCGCCGGCGGGAAAGTCGATCCGGTCGGAGAACTCGACCGTCCCGGCAAGGTCGATGCCGGGGACCATCGGGAAGGAGCGCACGATCGGGGCGGCGCCGGTGATCGCCAGCGCGTCCTTGTAGTTGAGGGTGGAGTGGTCGATCCGGACCAGCACGTCGCCGTCCGGCAGGGTGTCGTCCTCCAACTGGCGGAGCACCGCTTCCGGCTTCTCCGGCTCCGCCCCGGCGGACGGCTCCTCCAGCATCAAGGCCCTGAACATCCGCTCCCTCCCCCCAGGCCGCTTACGGCCCTGCTTCATTCAAGCCAACCGCCGTCAGCCCCATTCCTCGTCCTCGCCATCGACGCTCATCGGACCGGCGCCATAGGCCAGGACCAGGAACAGGCCGCCGGTGATCGCCAGATTCTTCATGAAGTTGATCACCTGCACCTGATAGTCCCCGCCCTCGAAGGCCCAGAAGTTATGGAAGAAGATCATCGTCATGATCGTGAACAGGATCAGTGCGGCGGCCCCGATGCGCGCCTTGTACCCGATGGCAACCAGCAGCCCGCCGCCCAGTTCCAGCAGGATCGCGCCCGCGCCGAACAGCATCGGGATCGGCAGGCCCTTGGCCTCCACCGCACCGACGACTCCCGGCCAGCCCATGATCTTGTTGTAACCGCTCACGATGAAGATCAGCGCCAGGAGCAGACGCCCCACCGGCACGGCAAAATCCCGCATAATTCCCCCCAATCAGATGAAATCGTTGAAGACCCAAGCAATCTTATGCGGGGAATAACAGGCCCCGACGACAAGGTAAGTTGGGTAACCCTAACCGCCGAGCGC